>JBKOZX010000375.1:0-6289 GCA_046726115.1 Actinomycetota bacterium
CCCCCCCCCACACCACCCTCTTCGAATCGTCGGCAGCGTCAGATGTGTATAAGAGACAGGGCCCGGGTGCATCGTCGCGAGGTCGGCGACGAGGTCCGGCTGCTCGACGGCCCTGGTGCCCAGGACGACGCGCGCGGCGCCGGCGCCGAGCAGATCGCCCGCCGCTTCGACGCTGCGGACTCCCCCGCCTGCCTGCACCCGACACGAGACGGTGGCGCAGATCGCCTCCACGATGGCGAGATTGCCCAGCTCGCCGGTCCGAGCGGCGTCGAGGTCGACCACGTGGATCCATTTCGTACCGGCAGCCGCGAACGCGCGCGCGACCCGGATCGGGTCGTCGTCGTACACGGTCTCGGCGGCGAAGTCGCCCCGACGCAGCCGCACGACCTGGCCGCCGCGCAGGTCGATCGAGGGATACAGGTCGAACGGCACCCGCCTACAAGGCGCCCTTCGTCGACGGCACCCCGGTGCCTTCGATCTTCACGGCGTCGCGCAGGCTGCGGGCCACGCCCTTGAAAGACGCCTCGATGATGTGGTGACCGTTCCTGCCTGACAGCGATCGCATATGCAGCGTGATCCCCGCCGCGAACGCGAACGCGCGCCAGAACTCCTCCGTGAGCTGCGGGTCGAACGTGCCGATCCACTCCGACTTCGGGTCGACCTCGTAGACGAGGAACGGACGGCCGGACAGGTCGAGAGCGACCTGGACGAGCGCCTCGTCGAGGGGCACGAGCGCGCTGGCGAACCGGCGCACGCCGGCCTTGTCGCCCATCGCTTCCTTGAACGCGGCGCCGAGCACGATGCCAACGTCTTCGATCGTGTGGTGGGTGTCGATCTCGAGGTCACCCTCGGCCTCGATGCGCAGGTTCCAGCCGCTGTGCTTGCCGAGCTGCTCGAGCATGTGGTCGAAGAACGGGATCCCGGTCGACGCGCTCGCCTGCCCAGCGCCGTCGACGTCGAGCGTGAGCTCGATCTTGGTCTCCTTCGTCTCGCGGTGCTGCTCTGACGACCGGCTCATGCGACTCTCACCTCCTTGACAGCCTCGCGCAGCGCGGCGACGAACGTGTCGTTCTCCTCGGGTGTGCCGACGGTGACCCGCAGGCACTCGGCCAGCCGAGGCCAGCCCGAGAAGTCGCGCACGAGGACGCCGCGGTCGACGAGCTGCTGCCACAGTGCGTGCCCGTCGCCGCGCACGCGGAGCAGCACGAAGTTGGCGCCGGATGGGAACACCGTGATGCCGTCGACCGCGCCGAGCTCGGCCCGGAGCCGCTCACGCTCTCGGACCAACAGCGCGACCCGCTCGTCCATCTCCGACCCGTAGCGGAGCGCCAGCACGCCCGCGAGCTGGGTCGGCACGGCGAGGTGGTACGGGAGCACGACCTTCGCGAGCTCCTCGACGACCCACGGCGGCGCGACGCAGAACCCGAGCCGCAACGCCGCCATGGACCACACCTTCGAGTACGTGCGCGCGACGACGAGCGGCCGGTCGTCGGCGACGAGCTCGATCGCGCTGCGTTCGGCGAACTCGCCGTACGCCTCGTCCACCACGACCAGCCCGTTGGTGGCGTCGACGATCGCTGCGACCGTGTCCGCCGGCTCGACCGTGCCGGTCGGGTTGTTGGGGCTACACAGGAACACGAGCGCGGGGCGGTGCTCGGCGAGGAGCTCCAGGCCCGCCGACGGATCGACGGTGAAGTCGACGGCGCGCTCGCCCACGACGACACGAGTCCCCGTGATGAGCGCGATGTGCGAGTGCAGCGCATACGTGGGCTCGAACACGGCGGCCGTCCGCCCTGCACCACCGAAGGTGAGCAGGATCGTCTGGAGCACCTCGTTCGACCCGTTGGCGCAGAACAACCGCTCCGCGGGCTGGTCCACCTGATCGGCGAGCGCGGCGCGCAGGGCCTTGGCATCGCGGTCCGGGTATCGATTGAGCGGCGCGGCGCGCAGCGCTTCCAACCACGCGTCGACGAAGTCCACCGGCGGCGCGTACGGGCTCTCGTTCGTGTTCAACCGCACGGGCACGTCGAGCTGCGGCGAGTGGTAGCCCTCGAGTGCGCGCAGGTCGTCGCGTGGCGACAGGCGTCCGCTCATCGTTGCGTTCCGCGCAGCTCGACCGACCGGCCGTGCGCGTCGAGTCCCTCCATCTCGGCGAAAGCCTGGACGTACGGCGCGACTCGGGCGAGCGCAGCTTGGTCGAGCGTCACGACGTGCACGTGCTTGCGGAACGTATCGACGCGGAGCGCGCTGGCGAATCGCGCCGTGCGCGCCGTGGGGAGCACGTGGTTGACGCCGGCCACGTAGTCACCCACGACCGCGGGCGACCACGGTCCGCAGAACACGGCGCCGGCGTTGCGAACGAGCGGCACCAACGATTCGGGGTCGGCCGTGATCAGCTCGAGGTGCTCGGGTGCGATTGCGTTCGCCGCCTCGAGCGCCATCTCGGGCCCGTCGACCAGAACCGCGCGGCCGCCCGAGGCCAAGGTGGCCTCGATCTCGGCGCGGCGCGGCGCATCGGCCGCGAGCTTGGCGACCGCGTCGTCGACCGAGTCCGCGACCGCTTCGTCCCAGGTCACGAGGATCGCGGCGCCGTCGGGGCCGTGCTCGGCCTGGGCGACGAGGTCGGCGGCGACCATCTCGGGATCGGCCGTGTCGTCGGCCACGACGACCAGCTCCGACGGCCCCGCCAGGGACTCGATGCCCACGATCCCCGCCACCTCCCGCTTGGCGGCCGTGACGTACATGTTGCCGGGACCGACGATCACGTCGACGGGCCGGATCGTCTCGGTCCCATAGGCGAGGGCTGCGATCGCCTGCGCGCCGCCCACCCGGTACACCTCGTCCACCCCGACGAGGGCGGCGGCGGCCAGCGTCGCCGTCGGGACGCGGCCGTCACGATCGGGAGGAACACACAGCGCGATCTCCGGGACGCCGGCCACACGGGCCGGGATCGCGGTCATGAGCACGGTTGACGGGTACGTGGCCCGGCCGCCGGGCACATACAACCCCGCCCGATCAACCGGCACGACCAGCTCGCGGAGCGTCACGCCGTCCCGCTCCAGCCGCACGTCGTCACCCAACTGGGCCTCGTGGTAGGCGGTGACTTCCTCGCGCGCGTATTCGAGGGCGGCCCGGAACTCGGCGGGTGCCTCGTCGAGCGCGGCGCGCAGATCGTCACCCGGCACGCGCAGGTCGTCGATCGTGCAGCCGTCGAAATGCTCGGTCAGGTCACGAACAGCTGCGTCACCACGGCCCCGAACCTCGGCGATGATCGCGCGTACGCCCTCGACGGCCGACGCGTCCACGGCCTCCCCGCGCGCCGTCAACGGGCTGAGGTCGGCGTTCGTGCCGCGAAGATCGAGTCGGGAGAGCATCGGGAACGGTCCATCGTAACCATCGAGCTCGCGCCGACTGTCCGAATTGCCCGGCCCGACCGCAGGCATGAATGCTGGACGCCGTGCCGGCGTCATCAGACCTCGCAGAGCTGACCACGCTGCGATCGCAGCTCCAGGACCTCGCGCGCCGGGTCGAAGCGGTCGCCGAGCGCTACCAGGAGACATCCGACTCACAGGTCGCGACCGACCTGTTCTCCGCTGAACGCATGCTCGCCGGCGCCCGCCGCTCGGTGGACAAGGCGATCGCCGCGTTGGAGGACCTCGCCCGCTCGTAGGCGTCACTCCTCGAACGGCGTTCGGCTCTCCACGTCGGCGCCGGTCAAAGGTGCATGAAACCGGTCAGAAGTTGTCGAACAGATACGGCCGGGGGCCGGCGAACACGGCATCGAGCGTCGCGAGATCGCGCTCGGCCGCGTGGTGCACCAGGCCCGCGGACGCGAGCACGTGCGCGGACGCCCAGCCCGTGTACAGCGACGCGAGGGCGGTGATCGACACGTGCACCTCGCCCGTCCCGCCCGGGTTGAGCTTGCCCTCGCCGCCGTCGACGTCGAGGACGAACCGGCCGTCGTTCCACGGGGCGAGGCGGTCCGTGAGCTGGAGGTGCAGCTCGCCGCGCACGCCGGCGGGATAGCCCCGGGCCGCGATCGCGCCCGCCGCGTCGACGATGCGGGTCATCCAGTGGTTGACGCCGACGAGCTCGACCACCTGCTCCGGCAAAAGCAGCGTCAGCGCGTCGAGCGGCATCGCGAGCACGGTGATCGCGTCGACCTGCGCTACGTGCGAGCCCAGGTGGCGCCACAGCGTGACGGCGACGCGGGCGTCGGCGGCGACGAGCTCGTGGACGGTGATGCCGAAGCCCCATTGCCGGCTGGTCTGGCGCTGGTCGTAGACGACGTAGCCGTCGACCTGGCCGTCGACGTCGTACACGTACACGTAGCGGTGGGCGTGCCCGAGCTCGGTCTGCATCGCGCTCCAACGGACGTCGCTGCGATCGACCGCGCCGTTGATCGCCGGCGCGACTCGCTCGTAGCACTCGCGCACGGCATCGAAGTCGGTCGCGCGCCCCGGCCGGAGGAACTCGGGCTCGCCCGGCGGCAGCGCCGCGAGCGACGCGGTCGGGACCCTCCGCACGCCGAACGCACCGCCGACCTCCCAGCCGAGCCCGCGGTAGAAGCGGGTGGTCGCCGGGTGCAGCGTGCTGATCACCAGACCCTGCTCGTGCATCAGCTCGACGGCCTGCGTCAGGAGGCGCGGCGCGATCCCGCGACCCCGATGGTCGGGGCGCACGGCGACCGACGCAACCGCGCCCATCGGTACGGAACGACCGCCGAAGAACTGCCCCCAGGGCATGACCTCGGTGGTGGCGACGAGCTCGCCGCCCGTCCAGGCACCGAGGAAGTCCTCCATGCGCTTCGACCCCCGCCACGGCTCCTCCCGTTCTGGAGGGCTCGCGAACGCCTCGCTGCAGAGCGCGAACACGGCCTCGGCTTCGTCAGGACGCGGCGCCCGGATCTCGCTGTCCATCGGCTGAGAGCTTGACACGCACGCCGATGCGAAACGGGGCCGGCGACCCGGCCCGCCCGGGGGTCGCTCAGACCTTGAACGCCGACGGGCAGATATCGGCGAGCACGCAGACGTCGCAGCGCGGCTTGCGCGCCTTGCAGACCTGCCGCCCGTGCAGGATCAGGCGCAGCGACAGCGCACCTCGCTCCTCGGGCTCCACGATGCGGTTCAGGTCGAGCTCGATCTTCACCGGGTCGGTTTCGTTCGTGAGCTTCAGGCGGCGGACCAGCCGGGTGACGTGGGTGTCGACCGGGAGACCGGGCAGGTCGAAGGCGACCGAGCGAATCACGTTGCCCGTCTTGCGACCGACACCCGGGAGCTTCACCAGATCATCGAGCTCGCGGGGGACCTCGCCGCCGAAGTCCTCGTCGAGACCCCGGGCCATGCCGATCAGGCTGCGCGTCTTCGAGCGGAAGAACCCGGTCGAGTGGATCAGCGTCTCGAGCTCGTCGGGATTGGCGTGCGCGAGATCCGAAGGCGTCGGGTAGCGCTCGAAGACCGCGGGCGTGACCTTGTTGACCATCTCGTCGGTTGACTGCGCCGAGAGGATCGTCGCCACGAGGAGTTGGTACGGATCGACGTAGTCCAGCGCGCACAGCTCCGAGGCCGTACCCGGGTACTCGTCGGCGAGACGCTTCACGACCTCCGCCGCCCGCTGCTTGGCTCCTCGCGGCCGGGCCATCGGCCGAACATACCGCGGGCGCGCAAGTAGCCTCGATGCTGTGCTTCGTACGCGGCTGCTGCATCCGGTCGCGCCGGCTGATCTCGTCACGGTGACGCGGCTGCACGACGACGCCGAGGCGATCGACGGTCATCCTTCGCTCGGCGACGCCGTGTGGCGCGATCTCGACCGGCCGCTCGAACCCGGTTCGGCCGGCGTGCTCGGCACCGTCGACGGGCGCGACGAGCCCGTCGGCTATGCGCACGTGTACCGCAGCGACAACGTCTCGCCCCCCCACTGGGGTATCGGTTTGGTGGTGCACCCGAGCTTCCGCGACGAGGAAGTGGAGGTGGCACTGCTCGAGCGCGCGGCTGCGCACGTCGCCGCCGAGAGCGGTGGCGTCCTCATCCTCTGGATCTTCGACCCAGACGAGCGTGACGACGCAGCCGCCGCGCGAGCCGGGTTCCACCACCAGCGCGACCTGCTGCAGCAGCGAGTCCCGATTCCCCTCGCCGAGCAACCGAGGTGGCCGGCCGGGATCGAAGTGCGGTCGTTCGTCCCCGGTCAGGACGACGCTGCCTGGCTCGAGGTCAACAACCGGGCCTTCGCCGATCACCCGGAGCAGGGCGGCTGGGTCGAGGCCACCCTCCAACGGCGGATGGCCGAGCCG
>JBKOZX010000376.1:0-7459 GCA_046726115.1 Actinomycetota bacterium
AGGAACGCCATCTCGCGCAGGCGCTCGAGCAGTGACTTGCGACGCGTGAGGTCGCGCGCTTGGCGGGCTGCGAGCCGCGCTCGGGCCGCCTGCGTCGACTTGTTGAGGATGTGGCGCGCCTCGGACGGGTGCTCCTCGAGCCAGTCGCCGAGCTTCTCGTTGGTCGCCTTCTCGACCGCCGAGCGCATCTCGGTGTTGCCGAGCTTGGCCTTCGTCTGACCCTCGAACTGCGGGTTGCGCAGACGAACCGACAGGATCGCGGTGAGGCCCTCGCGGATGTCCTCGCCGAGGAGCGTGACGTCCTTGTCCTTCACCATGCCCTTGGCGCGCGCGTACTTGTTGACCGCGTTCGTCAGTGCCTTCTTGAAGCCTTCTTCGTGCATCCCGCCTTCGGTGGTGGCGATGTTGTTCGCGAACGAGTGCAGGCCCTCGTAGAAGCCGTTGTTCCACTGCATCGCGATCTCGACCTCACCCGCCGTGCTCTTGTCCTCGAGTGAAATCACGCGTTTGAACAACGGCTCCTTCGACGCGTTGAGATGCTTGACGAAGTCGACGAGGCCGCCGTTGTACTTGTACGTCTGCTCGAGATGCGGGTCGGTGCGTTCGTCGGTGAAGTGAATCTCGAGACCCTTGTTGAGGAACGCCATCTCGCGCAGGCGCTCGAGCAGTGTCTGCGCGCGGAACTCGGTCTCCTCGAAGATCGTTGCGTCGGGCCAGAACGTGATGATCGAGCCGCGCTGCTTCGACGCCTTGACGCGCCGGAGCTTGCCCTGAGGCTTGCCACCTTTCGCGAACTCCTGCACCCATTTGCCGCCGTCGCGGTGGATCTCGAGCTCGAGCCGGCTCGACAACGCGTTCACGACGGACACGCCGACGCCATGCAACCCGCCGGAGATCTTGTAGCCGTCGCCACCGAACTTCGCGCCCGCGTGCAGGGTGGTCATGATGACCTCGGCCGCCGACTTGTTGCGGTACTCGCGATGGTTGTCGACCGGGATGCCGCGACCGTTGTCGGCGACGCGGCAACCGCCGTCGGCGAGCAACGTCACGTCGATACGCGTTGCTTCGCCGGCCATCGCCTCGTCGACTGAATTGTCGACGACCTCGTACACCAGGTGATGCAGACCCGACGGGCCGGTCGATCCGATGTACATGCCAGGGCGCTCGCGCACGGGCTCGAGACCCTTCAGCACGGTGATGTCCTTGGCCGTATACGCCACGCGCGACGCCTTTCCGGTCTGGGTTCGGGGGGCAGGACGCAGCCCCGACGAGGGGGGTGGAATCCTGCAAAACCCCTGGTCAGGACCCCTAAATGCTTGCTCTCAGTCTACCAGACGACCTGCTCCCGGCCGTTGAATCCGGACCTGAATTTCGCGCACGACGCCCGCCCCGACCAGAGCCGCGGCGCGCGCGACGAGATCGGCCGCGAGATAACGCAACTGCGTGCCGCGGGGGGCGGTGTCGACGGTCACCCCGAGCACTCCGTCGCGAAGCGAACGCAGTTCGCAGTGCGAAGCCAGGTCGCTGCCCACCAAGTCCTGCCACTCGGCGATGAGGGTGGCGAGCGCGTCGGGCTCGGGCAGCCCGAGGTCCGCGCTCACTTCCGCCAGGGAGTCGCGCAACGGCCGGGGCCCATCGGCTTCATTCCCGCCCCGCCGCGTCACGCTGCCTCCTCGACTCGACCGTCGCGCACGCGCAGCCGGCGCTGCGGGTCGATCGCACCGGGCACAGCCGACGCCGTCGTGATGAGAGTCTGGCCGGTAGGGAGCTCGGCGACGAGCGCGTCGCCGCGCGCCGGATCGAGTTCGCTGAAGACGTCGTCCAGGAGCAACACCGGCTCTGTGCCGACGACCTCGGCGCATACCCGGTGACCCGCGAGCCGAAGGCCGAGGGCCAGTGTCCGCTGCTCACCCTGCGACGCGTGGGTCCGGGCGTCGAGACCCGCAAGGCGCAAGCGCCACTCGTCGCGATGCGGACCCACCAACGTGACACCGCGCTCGAGCTCGGCGGCGCGCCGGCCGGCGAGCGCGACGCGCACCATCTCCTCGACGTCATCCGCTGCCGGGGTGACGCTGCCTTCGGCCCACTCCGCCTCGTAGGCGGCATCGACGTCGTCGGTCTCTCCTGCCAGCGCTTGGTACGCGGCGCGCACCGCGGGCACCAACCGCGCCGCCAACCGCAGCCGCCCACGTACGAGGTCGCTGCCAGACCGGACGAGCTGGTCGTCGAAGACTACAAGTGTCGATTCCCCGTCCGGTCCGCGCGCACCCTGACGCAAGAGCGCGTTCCGTTGCTTCAGGACACGCTCGTAGTCGGCGCGAACCGCGTCGTACCTCGGAGCGACCGCCACGAGGAGGTCGTCGAGGTACGCGCGCCGTTCAGCAGGACCGCCCTTGACAAGTTGCAAGTCGTCCGGCGCGAACACGGTCACGCGCACGAGCCCGAGCAAATCACGCGCACGCGCGAGCGGATGACGATTCAAGCGCACGCGATTCCGACCCAGCGCGCGGATCTCTGCTTCCAGGAGCTGCTCGCGATCCGGCTCGTGCACCTCCACGCGTACGTACGCCGCGTCGGCACCCGATCGCACCAGCGCCGCGTCCGGCACGCCTCGGAACGAGCGGGTCGTCGCCGCCCACCCGAGCGCCTCGAGCAGGCTCGTCTTGCCCTCCCCGTTCGAGCCCGACACCACCGTCACGCCCGCGGGGAGTGTCAGGTCCACCGACGAGTAACACCGGAAGTCGGTGAGCGCGAGGCGTGCCACGACGCTCACGATGCGCCCGCAGCCGGCTACGAGATGCGGACGGGCATGAGGAGATACAGGAAGTCGGCGCTGTCGGTCCCCTTGAGGACCGCAGGCTTCAACGGATCGATCGACTCGACCGTGATCTCCGAACCCGACGCGGCGTCGATTCCCTCCAGGAGGAACTGAGAATTGAACGCCACCGTCAGATCGCCGCCTTCGTACTTTGCCTCCACGACCTCATGGGCCTCACCGACGTCCTGGGCCACTGCCGACAACTCCAGCCCCTCGGCAGTCATCGCCAGGCGGATCGGCGCCGTGTCGCGGCCCTGACCCACGAGCCGCACGCGATTGATGGCCGCGCTCAACTGGTCACGGGCGACCGTGAGCTTGTTGGGATACCCGCCCGGGATCAGCTGCTCGTAGTTCGGGAAGTCACCCTCGATCAGACGGGTCGTCACGGAGGTCCGGCCGACGCGGAACACAACCTCACGCTCTGCCAGGACGACCTCGATCTCCTCCTCGCCCAACAGGCGCTGGACCTCCCCCAGACCCTTCCCCGCAACGAGGACCTTCTGGCCCTCGGGCAGCATGCTGACGCCCTGGAGGTCCCGGACGGCGAGCCGGTACGAGTCCGTCGCCACCAAGCGGAGGCCGGCTGCCGACGACGCCAGGAGCACCCCGGTGAGGATGGGCCGGGCATCGTCCCGGGACGCAGCAGGAACGACCTGCCGGAGCGCCTCGGTCAGGGCGCCGGCCGCGACCTTCACCCCGGCGCCGGCCGGCTCGGTCAACCGGGGAAAATCAGCCGCCGAGAGGGTACGCAACGACGTCCGGAACCGGCCCGCCTCGACCCGCGCCTCGTCGTCGGTTAACTCGACCGTCACCGTGCCCGGATCGAGCTTGTGCACGATCTCCGAAAACAACCGTGCGGGCACCACGGAGCTCCCCTCACCCTCGGCGTCGGCAGGAGCCTCCACCCGGATCGTGAGCTCGAGATCTGACCCGACCAGCTCGACACCCGCCTCGGTGGGAGACACACGCAGCCCGGACAGGACCGGCAACGCGCCAGTACGGGAGGCCACCGCCCGCTGTGCGACCGCAATGGCGTCGGCGAGGGTGTCCCGTTCGCAGCGGAACTTCACCGGCAACCTCCTCCTCGTTGTGGTTCGTGGTCCCAGCCCTCATCTACAGGGAGGGATTTCTCTTGATAGTTGTTGTAGTAGGGCTTGTGGATTGTGCACAGGGGATTGTTTGTGCAGGTGGAGGGACAGTTGGCCCGGCGCCGGTTCTCCACCGGGATCCCTCGACGGGAGGTTTAGGGAGAGAGTTTTACCCAGGCCGGTCCCCACGAACGCGCTCGGTATCCCCAGTTATCCACAGGTTTATCCACCGGTGCCGAGCTTGATCCGGGCGATGAGCTCGTTCACCTGATCGAAGGTCGTGTGTCGTTCGTTCATCTGCTGCTTGATCTTCTCGACGGCATACATGACCGTCGTGTGATCGCGACCACCGAACTCTTTGGCAATCTGCGGGTAGCTGTAGCCGGTGAGCTCCCGCATGACGTACATGCCGATCTGACGGGCGGTGACGAGGGGGCGGCGACGGCTCTTCCCGCAGAGGTCTTCGACGGTCCAGCCGAACATCTTGGCGGTCTCGTCGAGGATCAGCTGCGGGGTGATCTCGCGGGGCTGGGCGGGCGAGAGAAGGTCGGCGAGGACTTGGTGGGCGATCTCGTCGGTGAGGGGTGCGTCGTTCAGGGCCCGGTAGGCGTTCACGCGGAGGAGTGCGCCCTCGAGCTCGCGGACGTTGTCGTGGATGTTGCTGGCGATGAACGCGAAGACCTCGTCGGGGATCCCGTCGAGATGCTCGGCCTCGGCCTTCTTGCGGAGAATGGCGAGGCGGGTCTCGAACTCGGGGACCTGCACATCGGTGATGAGGCCCCACTCGAACCGGCTCCGGAGGCGATCCTCGAGGGTCTTGATGGACTTCGGGGGCCGGTCGGAGGAGATGACGATCTGCCCGTCTTCGTTGTGGAGCTGGTTGAACGTGTGGAAGAACTCCTCCTGGAGCTCCTGGGTACGTTCCAGGAATTGGATGTCGTCGATGAGGAGCACGTCGAGGTCGCGGTACCTGCGCTTGAACTCGGGCATGGACTTCGCCCGAATCGCGTCGACGAACTCGTTCATGAACGTCTCGGTGGAGACGTACCGGACCCGTTTGTTGCGGAAGACAGCCTTGACGTGGTGGCCGATGGCATGCAGCAGGTGGGTCTTGCCCAGGCCCGCGGCGCCGTAGATGAACAGCGGGTTGTAGGACCGGGCGGGGGCCTCTGCAACGGATAGCGCGGCGGCGTGGGCGAACCGGTTGGAGGCGCCGATCACGAACTGGTCGAAGGTGTAGCGGGGGTTCAGGCCGCCGGAGGCCCAGAGCCGGGAAGGCTCGCCGCTGGTGGCGACGGTGGGCCCAGGGGCGTCGCTCAGGGGCGGCGCAACCGCCGGAGGCGGCGACGTGACGGCTTCGTCGAGGCGGGTGTCGGTCTCGACCGTCAGTTCCACCCGGAGCTGCTGGCCGGTGACGTCGCGGAGTGTGTCGGCGAGCATCCCCGTGTAGCTCGACCGGATGCGGTCGGCCGCAAGGGAGCTCGGGACCGCGAGCGTGAGAACGTCGTCGCTGAGGCTGAGCGCGCGGACACCCTGGAACCACAATCCCCACGTGTTCGGAGCGAGCTGGGAGCGGAGAGCGGTGGCGCCGTGCTCCCAGATTTCTGCGGCTGTGACACCGCGCTCGTATTCCACAGAAGCGTCCACAGGTGTGGAGAACGTTCCTATCGGGCCACCCGGAGGCAGCCGGCTGCCGGCGAACTCGTTCGGCCTGATCGTCCGGGGAAGTTCGCCTCCGAGGCCGTCGCGTCGGCGAGGAAGCCGAACGTAGCACCGCGCTTTCGCAGCAAACAAGGGTTCGCGCGCATGTGTCTGCCGCGCGCCGTCGCCCGCGTTGCAGACGTTTCGCAAGTCGCCGTACACTCAGTCGTTCGCCCGACTGCAGCGGCCCCCGACCTCGGGTCCCCCGGGCGAACCTTCGCGAGGAGGCCATGCGTGAAGCGGACGTTCCAGCCGAACAACAGAAGGCGCAAGAAGCGCCACGGTTTCCGGGCCCGGATGCGTTCCCGCGGAGGTCGGGCCGTGCTCAAGGCCCGGCGCCAGCGCGGCCGCACGCGGCTCTCGGCCTGATCCGGCGCGTCCGCGATCGTGCGACGTTCTCCGCCCTTGCCGGGGCGGAACGTCTCGTCCGGCGGCCCGTTACGGTGCGCTTCATTCGCGGCGAGGACGCCTCCCCACCGCGGGTCGCCTACGCCGTCGGCGCCGCCGGCGGTGCCGTGGCGCGGAACCGAGTCCGGCGCCGGCTCCGAGCCGCGGTGGCGAGAGCGGAGGACGGCTTGGTTCCTGGCGGCGCCTACCTGGTGTCAGCGGGGCAGGAGGCGCTGACGATGCCCTTCTCCGAGCTGGCGGACACGGTCTTGGAGCTGGTCGACGCGGCCGGTGAGCACGGATGAGCGCCATCGTCGAGGCCCCGACCGCCGCACCCTCGATCCTCGCCCGGCTCCTCATGCTGCCGATCCGAGCGTGGCGCCTCGTCAGCGTGCACTTGACGCCGCGCTGCCGGTTCCACCCGTCGTGCTCGGCGTACGCGCTCGAGGCCCTCGGACGGCACGGCGCGCTCCGGGGGACGTGGCTGGCGATCCGGCGGCTGGCGCGCTGTCATCCCTGGGGTGGCGGCGGTCTCGACCCCGTACCCCCGAACACACGTTCGCTTGAGGAGAGCAGGCTGACCGATGCTTGATCCCATCTACAACGCCTTCGGCTCCGCGCTGGCGTTCTTCTACGCCGTCGTCCCGAACGAGGGCGTGGCGATCATCTTGCTGACGGTGGCGGTGATGCTCGTCCTGTTCCCGCTCACCGCGAAGTCGGCGCGCTCGATGCTGGCGATGCAGCGGCTGCAGCCGGAGATCAAGAAGCTTCAGGCGAAGCACAAGGGCGACCGCCAGAAGCTCAACGAAGAGATGATGAAGCTCTACCAGGAGCACAAGGTCAACCCGCTCGGCGGGTGCCTGCCGCTCGTGGTGCAGATGCCGGTCTTCATCGCGCTCTTCCACGTACTGCGCTCGCCGCTCAGCAGCGTGCCCGCGGGCTCGTCGCTGTACCGCGCGCTCGTAGCGGCCAAGCCCGGTGGGCTCACGTTCCTCGGCATGGACCTCTCGGTCAAGGCGACCGACAGCCACGCCGACATCGCGACCGCGCTGCCGTACTACATCCTCGTTGGCCTGGTCGTGTTCATCGGATACCTGCAATCGCGCCAGACCGCTCGCAACACGCCGCCCGGGGCCAACACGCAGATGATGATGATCGGGAAGGTGCTGCCGGTCGCGTTCGGCGTGTTCTCGCTCTACTTCCCCGCCGGCCTGGTGCTGTACTTCTTGACCTCGAACCTGTGGCGGCTCGGTCAGCAGGAGCTGATCATGCGGAAGGTCGCACCGCGGGATCACCTCAGGAAGGACAAGGCAATCGATGCCAAGAGCTCGACCGCTAAGACCGAACGAGCCGAACCGATACAGCCAGCGGAGGTCGAAGCGGCAGAGCCGGCCGAGGCGGAGGAGGCCGAGCAGGCCGCGGCGGAGCCCGCGGAGCCTGCGAAGGCGGCTCGCCCGGCCAAGGC
>JBKOZX010000377.1:0-4720 GCA_046726115.1 Actinomycetota bacterium
GGCTCATGTACCTCGCGTGGGGTTTCGTGATCGTCACCGCGCTGCTGGTGAAGAACATCGTGCGCACCCGCCCGGGCCGAGCCCTGCAAGCGGTGCGCGACCGCGACGTCGCTGCCGAGGTCGTCGGGGTTAGCTTGTTCCGCTACAAGGTTGGCGCCTTCGTGATCTCCAGCGCGATCGCCGCGCTCGCCGGAGTCTTGTACGGCCTGTACCTGGGGTATCTCACCCCGGACGAGACCTCTCTGGGATTGGTGCTTTCGATCCAGTTCCTCGCCGTCATCGTGGTGGGCGGCATCGGCACGATCTACGGCTCGATCCTCGGCGCCATTGTCATCGGTGCCCTCCCCAAGATCATCGAGCAGTTCGTGCCCGACAACTGGAAGCTGCCCATCCTCGGTTGGCCGATCGTCACCAACGACTCGGGTGCGACCGGGTTCACGAAGGGGGCGCTGAGCACGATCATCTATGCCTTGCTGATCATCGTGTTCCTGGTCTTCGAGCCGAGAGGCCTGGCCGGGATCTGGAGAAGGATTCAGGCATACTTCAAGACGTGGCCGTTCTCGTACTGACGGCCCAAAGGGGGTAACGAGCATGCGGGGGAAGAAGCTCGGGCGGCTCCTCGGGGTGCTGCTCGCGGTGGCCCTGGCCGTCGGTGTGACGGGCCAGGCCGCGTTCGCGGGCGCCGCACCCACGAAGACACCGCCGAACGTTCCGGGGTTCAACGGCTCGACCATCAAGCTCGGGGTCATCACGCCCGAGAGTGGGATTGCCAGCGTCGTCGGCAAGCCACTCACCGAGGGCAACCGGGTGTATTGGGACGCAAAGAACGCCAAGGGCGGCGTGGGCGGCAAGTACAAGGTCGACCTCGACATCGAGGACAGCCAGTACATGGTCGAGAACGCCTTGCAGGCCTACGACAAGATCAAGGGCGACGTCGTCGCGTTCAACCAGATCCTCGGCACCCAGATCGTGAAGACGGTCCTGCCCCGGCTGAAGCAGGAGCAGCAGACCGGCGCGCCCGCATCGCTCGAGGGCCTGTGGGTGAAGGAGAAGAACCTCCTGCCGATCGGAGCGCCGTACCAGGTCGAGGTGGCCAACGGCATCGACTACTACCTGAAGAACGGTGGCAAGGGGAAGAAGATCTGCGCCATGGCCCAGGACGACGAGTACGGCGCCGCCGGGCTCGACGGGCTGACGCAGGCCTCCAAGACCCTGAAGTTCAAGGTGGCCAAGACCGTCCGGTTCGCGACCTTCTCAGACCTGAGCGCCCAGGTGGGTGAGCTCGCCGACGCCAAGTGCGACGCGGTTGTCCTGGTGTCCCTGCCCAACGACACCGCCTCCGCCGTCACCAAGATGATCGGGCGCAACTACACGCCCCAGATCATCGGCACGGGCCCGACGTGGCTCTCCGGATACGAGAACGACCCGAACAACGCCGACTTCTACCGTGATCACTTCCTGCTGGTGACAGAGGGGCCGGCGTGGGGTGACACCAGCGTCCCGGGCATGAAGCAGCTGATCCAGGACCAGCAGCAGTACGCCCCGGACCAGAAGCCGGACCAGTACTTCGCCTTCGGGTACGCCCAATCGTGGGCGGTCGATCAGGTGCTCGAGCAGGCGGTCAAGAACGGCGACCTGAGCAAAGCCGGGATCCAGAAAGCCGCGACGCAGGTCGGCACGCTCAAGTTCGGCGGGCTGATCGGCGACATCAAGTACGGCAGTTCGACGAGCAGCCGGAGCCCAGCGCGAGCTTCGACGATCAACAAGATCGTGGCCGGGCAGCCGATCGGCTTGTCGATCGTCGCCGCCAACCTGACGTCGGACGCGGCCAAGAAGATCCAGTTTAAGGGTTGACGCTTCTACGGGCGAAGTGGGGAAGAAGAAGCAGGCGAACGGGCCCGCCCTCCACCAGGGCGGGCCCGTTCCGCGTAACCATGAGGGCGTGAGCGTGCAGGTGGAGCCGCGTCAGCGCGTCCTCGAAGCGGCGTACGCGTGCGTGGCGCGCTTCGGCATGGGCAAGACGACGATCGAGGACGTCGTGAAGGAGTCCGGCGTCTCGCGCGCGTCGATCTACCGCCTCTTCCCGGGGGGCAAGGACCAGCTGCTGCGCGAGACCGTGGGCTTCGAGATGAACCGGTTCTTCGGGCGGCTGGCCGAGGCCGTCTACGACGCGCCCGACTTCGCCAGCCTGCTCGAGGAAGGCCTGGTGTTCGCGCACCGGTCGATCCAGGAGCACGAGGTGCTCCGCAAGGTGCTCGAGACCGAGCCCGAGCGGCTGCTGCCGCTGATCACGGTCGAGCAGCACCGGGTCCTCGGCTTCATCACCGCTTTCCTGTTGCCGTACCTCGAACGCGAGCAGCAGGCGGGCCGGGTCCGTCCCGGCGTGGACCTCGAGGCGGCCGCCCAGTTCGTCGCCCGGATGATCCTCTCTCTCATCGGCTCGCCGGGCCGTTGGGACATGGACGACCCCGACCAGGTCCGGACCCTGGTCCGGGAGGAGATCCTGGGCGGGATCCTCGTGTGACAGCCGAAGACGTGAACGCGGGAACGAAACCGATTCGCAAACGCGTGTGGATGTCGGCGGAGATCGGCGCCGAGGATGGCCCGTTCTGGAATGAGCGCGGGGAACAGATCATGACGGCAGACCTGCCCCTCCCTGGGGAGCTCGGTCGTCGCATCTACGAATGGGCCCTCCGCGGTTGGGAGTCAGACGACCTCCATGAAGCAGGACGGCCCCTTTACGACGAGGTCAAGCAACATCTCGCGGAGGACTACGAGGTCATCTGGGGCGAGGACTAGGTCATCGGGACCTGTGTGACCTGTGACACATTGACGGTGAGACGTTTTCAGGCTTACTGTCTCAGGACAGGCATACGGAGATGACCCTCCCGACCACAACCGCCGAGGCCCCGAGCCTCACCTCCAGGCCCGGAGCGGGCATCGAGGAGCGCGCGGTCCGGGCCACGCTCGTGTGCGTCGCCCGCCACGGCCTCGCCAAGACCACCTTCGACGACGTCGCGCGCGAGGCCGGCTGCGCCCGGGCGACCCTGTACCGCTACTTCGGGGGGAAGCAGCAGCTGGTGCGCGTCACGGTCGCCCTCGAGTCCGCGCGCATCGCCGCCGCCATCCGCGCCGCCGGCGACGCCGAGGCGTCGTTCGAAGACGCCGTCGTGGCGATGGTCGTACGTGCCGCCCGGGAGGCGCGCGACCACGAGGCGCTGCAGTTCCTGTTCGCGTTCGAGCCCGAGATCGTCCTCCCGAACGTCACGTTCGCCGCCGGGGATCGTTTCCTCGTCGCCGCCGGCTCCGCGATCGCGCCCGCGCTCGACCGCTTCGTACCGCCCGAGCGCACCGCCCGCGCCGCCGAGTGGCTCGCCCGTGTCGTGCTCACCCACGCCGTCTCACCGTCCAGCACCATCGACCTCACCGACGAGGCCGCAGCCCGCGCGCTCGTACGCGAGTTCGTCCTGCCCGGCCTCGCCGGCACCGACACGATCCTCCCGTCCACCCAGACCACCGCGTCCGCATCACGTAGGGGGTAAACCCGATGGCCACCAACCATGAGATCCTCGGCCGCCACGAAGTCGACGACCTCGAGGCGATCCTGTCGATCACCAACCACGACATCGACGACGTCCAGCACCTCGTCAAGGCGGACGCCGACGCGATCTTCACGTGGGACTACGAGCGCAGCCGCCCCGCGCTTGTGAAGCTCTACGAGAAGGCCAAGAAGTCGCAGTGGAACGTCACCACCGACCTCGACTGGGACATCGACGTCGACCAGGAAGCGGTGGTCGTCGCGAACGCGCTGCAACAGAACGGCGGCGGGCCCGTGGGCTCAGAGGTCGACACGTCCGGCACGCCGTTCGACAAGTGGACCGAGAAAGAGTGGATCCAGTTCGGCATCGAGTCGCAGAACTGGACGCTCTCGCAGTTCCTCCACGGCGAGCAGGGCGCACTGATCTGCACGGCGAAGGTCGTCGAGACCGTCCCGTGGATCGACGCCAAGTACTACGCCGCCACGCAGGTGATGGACGAGGCCCGGCACGTGGAGGTCTTCTCGCGCTACCTCGACGAGAAGCTCTCGGGCCACTACCCGATCAACGCGCACCTGCGGCTGCTGCTCGACGACATCATCGCCGACCCGCGGTGGGACATGACCTACCTCGGCATGCAGATCATGGTGGAGGGCCTGGCGCTGGCCGCGTTCGGGTTCATCCACCAGCTCACGACCGAGCCGCTCCTGAAGAAGGCGCTGCGCTACGTGATCAGCGACGAGGCCCGGCACGTGGCGTTCGGCGTGCTGTCGTTGCAGGAGTACTACAAGGAGCTGAGCGGTCCCGAGATCCGTGAGCGTCAGGAGTTCGCGTTCGAGGCCGCGGTGCGCATGCGCGACCGGTTCCTCCAGCAGGAGGTGTTCGACCGCATGGGCATCGACGTGAAGGAGGCCGTGCAGCTCGTGATGCAGGCGCCCGACCGTCCGCTCTTCCAGGCGATGCTGTTCTCGAAGATCGTGCCCAACTGCAAGAAGCTCGGGCTGCTCGACGCCGGCGACGGCTGGCTGCGCGAGCGGTTCACCGACTTGGGCGTGATCCAGTTCGAAGACTGGGCCGACACCGGCGAGGAGTACGCACAGCTCGACGAGGTCGCCAAGGACCGCGCCGCGACCGCGTGACCCATGCCAAGTTGTGAAGGTTGTACGACCCCGTTGGTGCGCAAC
>JBKOZX010000378.1:0-4553 GCA_046726115.1 Actinomycetota bacterium
GGAGGCCGGGGTCCTGCGCGACGCCGCCAGTCTCGAACGCGCCGCGAGCGAGCTCGCGGGCATGGCCGGTGCCGCCGACCCCGAGGTGCGCAACCTCGTGACCGTCAGCACGGCGTTGGTGCGCGCCGCGCTCGTGCGCACCGAGTCGCGTGGCACGCACACCCGCCTCGACTTCCCGGAGCCGTCGTCCGAGTTCCTCGGCCGCTTCGCATTCGGTGGACCGGTCGGAACCGAGGACCCGCGGTTCGTGCCCCTCCCCGAGCCGGAGCGGGTGCCGCGGTGAGTAGCGACGAGATGGCCGTCGGCCTGGTGCGCGAAGCCGTCGCCGTCGCGCTCGACGAGGACCTCGGCGTCCTCGGTGACATCACGTCGCTGGCGACCATCCCCGAGTCGGCGCGCGGGAGCGGCAAGTTCATCGCCCGGGCTGACGGCATCCTCGCGGGCACGGCCGTCGCCACCGAGGTGTACCGACAGCTCGACCCCGACGTCACGGTGACGTGGCGCGTGCAAGACGGTGACACGCTCAGCGCCGGCCACGAGTTGGGCCGGGTGTACGGGCCGATGCGCTCGGTCCTGGGCGGCGAGCGCACCGCGCTCAACTTCCTCTGTCACCTGTCGGGCGTTGCGACCCAGACGCGGCAGTTCGTGGATGCCGCCGGCGGTCGGGTGCGCATCCTCGACACCCGCAAGACGCTCCCGGGCCTCCGCGCGCTCGAGAAGGCCGCCGTCCGCGCCGGCGGGGGGCACAACCACCGCGGCTCCCTGTCCGACGCGCTGCTGATCAAGGACAACCACCTCGTCGGGCTGGGCATCGACAAGGCGGTGCAGGCGGCGAGCGACCACTGGCCCGGTCGCACGGTCGAGGTCGAGTGCGAACGGCCTCAGCAGGTCGCGGAGGCGGTCGAGGCGGGCGCCGGCATCGTGATGCTCGACAACATGACGCCGGCGCAGGTGAAGAAGTGCGTCGCGATCGTCCGCGAGAGCAGCCGTCCCGGCGTGCTCGTCGAGGTGTCCGGGAACGTCACGATCGAGACGGTTGCCAAGTACGCGGCCGCCGGTCCCGACCTCATCTCCACCAGTGCGATCACCCAGTCGGCGCCCGCCCTTGACCTCGGCCTCGACGTCGAAGGGGAGCCCTGACCCATGCTGCTCGCCATCGACGCCGGCAACACGCAGACCGTGATCGGCCTGTTCAACGACAAGGAGCTGGCCGACCACTGGCGTATCGCGACCGTCGCCGATCGCACCGAGGACGAGCTGGCGCTGATGATCCAGCAGTTCCTCGGCTTCCACGGGTTCTCCTTCGACGCCCAGGTGACGGGGGTCGCGATCGCATCGGGTGTGCCGCGCATGACCGCCGCGCTGCGGCTCATGACCCGGCGCTACTTCGGGTTCGAACCGCTGGTCGTGGAGCCCGGCGTCCGCACAGGCATGCCGATCCTGTACGACAACCCGAAGGAGGTCGGCGCCGACCGGATCGCGAACGCCGTCGCCGCTTACGACCTGTACGGCGGCCCGTCGATCGTCGTCGACTTCGGCACCGCCAACACGATCGAGGCGATCAGCGAACAGGGCGAGTACCTCGGCGGCGCGATCTTCCCCGGCATCGAGATCTCGATGGACTCGCTGTTCGAGCGCGCCGCCGCGCTGCGCCGCGTCGAGCTCGTGCCGCCCAAGAACGTGATCGGCAAGTCGACGATGGAGTCGATCCAGTCCGGCGCGGTCTACGGCTTCACCGGACAGGTCGACGCGCTCGTCGAGCGGTTCCAGGCCGAGCTCGGGGACTGCGCGGTCGTCGCCACCGGCGGCCTCGCCGAGCTGATCATGCCGTTCTCCCGCACGATCCAGCACAATGAGCCCTGGCTCACCCTCCAGGGGCTCCGGATCGTGTTCGAGAGGAACCGTTGAGCGAACTCCAGGACGAGCGGGCGCGCCGCCTGGCCAAGGTCGAGGCCCTCCGCGCCCGGGGGCTCGATCCCTACCCGGTCCGCTTCGACCGCGACCACACGATCGCCGAGCTCCACGACGCCTACGACAGCATCGACGCCGGCGTCGAGACCGACGACACCGTCCAGGTCGCAGGCCGCCTCCTGCTCATCCGCCGCCAGGGCAAGCTCACGTTCGCGACCGTGCGCGATGGCACCGGCTCGGTGCAGCTGTTCGTCTCGCGTGCGGTCATCGGCGACGATCAGCACGCCGCCTTCGATGACCTCGACCTCGGCGACTGGGTTGGCGTCGAGGGCAACGTCATGAAGACGAGGAAGGGTGAGCTGTCGGTCAAGGTGACCGATTTCCAGCTCCTGGCCAAGGCGCTGCGCCCCCTGCCCGACAAGTGGCACGGCCTCGCCGACGTCGACACCCGCTTCCGTCAGCGCTACGTCGATCTCATCGCCAACGACGACGCGCGCCGCGTGTTCGAGATCCGCTTCGCGACGATCGCGGCGATCCGCGAGTTCCTGCGCGCACGAGGCTTCGTCGAGGTGGAGACGCCGATGATGCACTCGGTGGCGGGCGGCGCCGCGGCGCGGCCGTTCGTCACACACCACAACGCTCTCGACATCGATCTCTACCTGCGTATCGCGCTCGAGCTGCCGCTCAAGCGGCTGCTCGTGGCCGGGTTCGAGAAGGTGTTCGAGATCGGGAGAGTGTTCCGGAACGAGGGCCTGTCGACGAAGAACCAGCCCGAGTTCACGATGCTCGAGGCGTACCAGGCGTTCGTCGACTACCACGAGATGATGACGCTCACCGAAGAGCTGGTGAACCACGCCGCTCGGGAGGCGATCGGGACCACGACGGTCGAGATCGACGGCCGGAAGATCGACCTGACGCCGCCGTGGGAGCGCCGCACGATGATCGAGCTCATCCGCGAGCACGCCGGCGTGGAGGTGCACCCGGCGATGCCGGTCGAGAAGCTCGAGCGCATCTGCGACGACCTCGGTGTCCCGCATGAGAAGGGCTGGGGACCGGGCAAGCTCGTCCTCGAGATCTACGAGAAGACGACCGAGTCGAACCTCGTGGGTCCGGTGTTCGTCATGGACTATCCGCTCGAGGTATCGCCCTTGGCCCGCACGCATCGCGACGATCCCGCGCTCGTCGAGCGGTTCGAGCCGGTGGTGCTCGGCCGCGAGCTGGGCAACGCGTTCAGCGAGCTCACCGACCCGGTCGACCAGCGGGAGCGCTTCGAGCGGCAAGCGCGCCTCAAGGAAGCCGGAGACGTCGAAGCCAACGACGTCGACGAGGACTACGTGCGCGCGCTCGAGTACGGACTGCCGCCGTGCGGCGGGCTCGGCGTCGGCGTCGACCGGCTCGTGATGCTGCTGGCCGGCGTCACCTCGATCCGCGAAGTCATCCTGTTCCCGCACCTGCGCCCCGAGGCGGGAGAGGGCGGCTGATGCGCGCGCTGGTGACGGGGATGGGCGGCGAGCTCGGCACGCGTGTCGCCCAGCTGCTCGAAGAACGCGACGAGGTGACCGAGATCGCCGGCTTCGATCTCTTTCCGCCGCGACGCCGCCTGCGGCGTTCTGAGTTCCACCGCATCGACCCGCGCGACCAGGAGCGCATCGCGGCGTTCGTGGACGAGCTCGCGCCCCAGATCGTCATTCACTACGGCGTGTACGAGCCGGACTCGCGTCTCGGCGGTCGGGAGGCAGCCGAGGCGAGCGAGGCGTGCACCGTGCACGCTCTCACGGCGGCGGCGAACACCGGCCGGCTCGAGCGAGTCGCGGTCCGCAGCGGCCTCGAGGTGTACGGCCGCGGCCGCGGGCGCCCCGTGGTGCCGGCCGAGGACGCGCCGCTCGCGCCCACGACGCCGTACGGGCGAACGTGCCTCGAGGTCGAGACCATGAGCGCGACGCTCGTCCGCCGGCTCGGCATCCCGGTGGCGGCCGTCCGGCTCGCGCCGGTGGTCGGTTCCCACGTGCCGAGCCCGCTCGGGCGCCTGCTCCGACTCCCGCTGGTGCCGGTGCCGGCGTTGGCGGACCCCGCCTTCGTGCTCCTCCACCAGGACGACGCCGCCCGGGCGATGGTCGAGGCGGTGCTGCGGAGCGTCGACGGTCCGGTGAACGTCGTCGGGCGCGGCGCCGCGAGCCCGTGGCAGGCCGTACGGCTCGGCGGCCGCGTCCCCGTTCCCGTGCTCGGACTGGGCTGGGACACCGCCCGGCGTATCTCGGAGATTCTCGGCGCGCCCGTCCCGCCGCACGTGCTCGAGTTGATGCGCCATGGCCGTGCCGGCGACGGCGCACGCGCTCGTGAGGTCCTCGCCTTCAACGGCATGCGCTCGACGCTCGAGATCTGCACGGAGCTCTACGAGTGGGGGACCGTGAGCCCGATTCGCCAGGCCGAGGCGGTCGCGTGAGCGCGACGCGGATCCCCGTGCTCCCGGCCGACGCCGACGACGACCGCGTCCAGCCGCTGGAGTCCCCGCTGGCGTTCGCCCGCCGCCGCATCGACGGCCGCTACCCGATCGATGCGTTCGGCGGCGATCCCCAGCTCATGGACGTCGCCGGCGGCATCCTGACGCTCGGCGTCCGCGTCGAGGTCGAGCACGCTACCCG
>JBKOZX010000379.1:0-2211 GCA_046726115.1 Actinomycetota bacterium
CGACGCCGACGCGTTCTCTATGGCCGTGCGCGCGGCCCGCCTGGTCCGCCAGGCGCTGGCCGACGTCGGGCTCGAAGGTGCGGTCAAGACCAGCGGCGCCAAGGGTGTGCACGTCTTCGTGCCGATCGACGACGAGGCGCCACTCGAGGACTCGGCCGCGGCGGCGAGAGCCATCGCGGCGCGGGCCGAACGTCTCGATCCCGACGTCGCCACGACGGCGTTCATGAAGGAGGACCGCGGCGGCAAGGTCTTCGTCGACTCGACCCGGGTCGGCGGGGCCACCGTGATCGCCGCCTACAGCCCGCGAGTCCGACCGGGCACGCCCGTCTCCTTTCCCGTGGACTGGGGCGATCTCGACGACATCTCGCCGGCGGACTTCACCGTGCACACGGCGCTGCGACAGCTCGGGGACCGCGACCCGTGGGCAGCTGGGATGCCCAGCCCGCAGCACCTGAGCGCAGACCTCGTCGAGGAGGGCCACGCCATCCCGGTCGCTCGGGTGCAGGCGATGCACGAGGGCAAGCGCCGCGCGCGTACACGTCGACCTCGCGCGCCGGAGTGACATCCTCTTTACAGCGGGCTGTGTCGGTGGCAGCGTTCGAGTCGGGTGGGCCCGGATAAGGGAGAGACGATGAGCTGGAAGTTGGTGGGTGACTTCTACGAGAACTGCTCGTGCGACGCGATTTGTCCGTGCACGTGGTCGAACCTCGCTCATAAAGCAACGAGAGACGACTACTGCCGCTTCGCGCTGGCGTTCGATGTCGACAATGGTGAGATCGACGGTGTCGACGTCTCCGACCGATCGTTCGTGATGATCGCCGACACGCCTCCGAACATGGCCGACGGCAACTGGAAGGTCGGTGTCATCGTCGACGACGGCGCCAACGAAGAGCAGGTGGGCAAGCTCGGCGAGGTGCTGTCGGGTGAGCTGGGCGGTCCTCCGGCGGCCTTGGGACCCCTCCTCGGCGAGTTCCTTGGCATCGAGCAGGCGCCCATCACCATCGAGCACGACGGGAAGAACCACCGGATCAAGGTGGGTGAGCTCGTCGATTACTCCGGGGAACGGGTGACCATCGAGTCCGGAGACCAAGTCTCGCTCACCAACATCCTCCTCCACCCGGCAGGACCGACCCTCGGTCTTGCGCCTGTATCGAACGCGCAGGTATCCGCGTTCGGAATCGAATACTCGGGACAGGATCTCAGCGGGTTCGCCAACCGCTTCAGCTGGAACGGGTGATGGCCGCGGTCACGAAGGCGGCTGCGCCTCGAACCTTGGGCCCGCTCGCGCGGCCGCGCAACGCGATCCTCGTCGGCCTGCTCGTGCTGTCGGCGATCGGCTGGGGCCTGGTGGTGTGGCAGGCGGGCTCCGACTCGTCGATGTCAATGCACGGCGGCATGGACGGCGGCATGGTGATGGGCCTCGACCTCACGATGGGCATGGCCGCGCCGCTGTTCCTCGCCATGTGGGTGGCGATGATGGTGGCGATGATGTTCCCCGCCGCGGCGCCCATGATTCTGCTGTTCGACCGGGTCGAGCGCGGCAAGCGCGAAGCGGGGCGGTCGTTCGTGCCCACCGCGTACTTCGTCGGGGCGTACCTTGCGATCTGGACCGCATTCGGCGGCGTGGCGTTCGCGCTCGCCGTCGTCGTCAACCGCCTCGTCACCGACGCACATTTGGAAACGGAACAATGGGCGCGCTTCGGGGGGATCCTGCTCATCGCGGCCGGCCTCTATCAGCTCACTCCGCTCAAAGAGGTCTGCCTCTCGAAGTGCCAGTCGCCGATGTCGTTTCTCATGACGTCGTGGCGGGACGGCAAGGCCGGTGCGATCCAGATGGGGCTTCTCCATGGTGGCTATTGCCTGGGCTGCTGCTGGCTCCTCTTCGTCATCCTCCTCCCCCTAGGCGTCATGAACGTGGCCGCGATGGTGGTGATCGCGCTCTTCGTGTTCGGCGAGAAGTGCCTGCCCGTGGGCAACCGCCTCGCCCGCGCCGGGGCACTCGCCCTCGTGGCCTTCGGCATCGTGGTCACGCTGATCCCCGGCGCGTTGCCGACAACCGTCAGCTGACCAGCTCCTGAATCGGCATGCGCCTTGAACACGAGAGGCCGAGGCACGGGCAGGACGCGCTCCACGTGCAGCGTCAGGTCGTCCGTTGGCGCTGTCACGGGCGCTCCCTCATCGGTGTCCTTGCCCTGTGCCTGAGAGTATGGA
>JBKOZX010000380.1:0-3118 GCA_046726115.1 Actinomycetota bacterium
GCCTCCGAGAGCCGGCCCGGGAGCCAACCGGTGGCGATCCCGCCCTCGTTGTCCTCGGTGATCGAGTGGGTCTCGAAAACGAGCCGCGTTGTCATTGTCCCGCCCGGCAGCGCTTGGTACGGTCATCGAATTCCATGCGTGTGATTCTCCACAAGGGCTGTTGACGAGGCTGTGGACAGCTCGTTCGTCCACCTCCACCTGCACACCGAGTACTCGATGCTCGACGGGGCGTCGCGGATCGGTGAGGTCGTGGCGGCGGTCGCGGCCGACGGGCAGCCGGCGGTCGGGATCACCGACCACGGGAACATGTACGGCGTCCTCGACTTCTACCGCGCCGCACGCGAAGCGGATCTCACTCCCGTCCTCGGTGCGGAGGCCTACTTCGTCTCGACCAGCCGGAAGGAACGTCCGCGCCGTGCCGAACACGACATCTACCACCTGACGCTGCTCGCCGAGAGCAACGCCGGGTATCGAAACCTCATCAAGGTCGCGTCGCACGCGTACCTCGACGGCTTCTACTTCAAGCCGCGCATGGACTTCGAGCTGCTCGAGCAGCACCGCGACGGGCTCATCGCCACGAGCGGTTGCCTCGGCGGGCTCGTGTGCCAGGAGCTGCTGACGGGCGACTACACCGCGGCGCGTGACCACGCGACCAGGTTCCAGGAGATCCTCGGGCGCGACTCGTTCTTCATCGAGCTCCAGGATCACGGGTTGCCGGAGCAGCGCGACGTCAACCCGCAGCTCGTCAAGATGGCACGCGAGATCAACGCGCCGCTGCTTGCGACGAATGACTCTCACTACACGCACCGGGAAGACGCCGAGGCGCACGCGGCGCTGCTGTGCGTCCAGACGGGCGCCACCCTCGACGACCCGAACCGGTTCAAGTTCGACGCCGACGAGTTCTACCTGAAGACCGCGGCCGAGATGCGCCACCTGTTCGCCGACTACCCGGAAGCATGCGACAACACGCTGCTCGTCGCCGAACGCGCCAACGTCGAGATCGAGTTCGGCAAGCCCGAGCTCCCCGCGTTCCCGGTCCCGGCCGAACACGACGAGGACTCGTACCTGCACGAGCTCACGCTCGAGGGTGCGAAGGACAGGTACGGCCCGTCGCCGGCGCTGCATGTTCTCGAGCGGCTGGAGTTCGAGCTCGGTGTCATCAAGGACATGGGGTTCTCGGCGTACTTTCTCGTGGTGTGGGACCTCGTCCGCTACGCGCGCTCGCGGGGCATCCGCGTCGGGCCGGGGCGGGGGAGCGCGGCGGGATCCTGCGTCGCCTACTGCCTCCGGATCGTCGACATCGACCCCATCCGGTACGACCTGCTGTTCGAGCGCTTCCTCAACCCGGGTCGGAAGGAGATGCCCGACATCGACCTCGACTTCGACGAGCGCTACCGCGGGGAGCTCATCAAGTACGCCGCGGAGCGCTACGGCTGGGACCGCGTCGCGCAGATCGTGACGTTCTCGACGATCAAGGCGCGGGCCGCCGTGCGCGACGCCTCCCGCGTGCTCGGCTACCCGTGGAGCGTGGGCGACCGGATCGCGAAGCTCATGCCCCCGCTGATCATGGGCCGTGACACCCCGCTCGCCGCGTGCCTCGACAAGGTCGCCGGTCACGAGGACGGCTACAAGATGGCGGCAGAGCTGCGCGCGCTCCACGATTCCGATCCCGACGCCAAGCGCGTGATCGACGTCGCACGCGGCCTCGAGGGCCTGCGGCGCCAGGACGGGATCCACGCTGCAGCCGTCGTGATCACGCGCGAGCCGCTGACCGAGTATCTCCCGATCCAGCGCAAGCCCGAGCCGGGCGGCGACATCGAGAACGCCCCGATCGTCACCCAGTACGAGATGCACGGCGTCGAGGATCTCGGGCTGTTGAAGATCGACTTCCTCGGGCTCCGCAACCTGTCGGTCATCGAACGCACCCTCGAGCTGGTCGAGGCTGCTCGCGGCGAGCGCGTCGACATCGACAACGTTCCGTTGGACGACGCGAAAACGTTCGAGATGCTGCAGCGCGGCGATTCCGTCGGCGTATTCCAGCTCGAGGGTGGCCCCCTGCGGGCGCTCATGCGGTCGCTCGCGCCGACCACGTTCGAGGACGTCATCGCACTCGTCGCGCTGTACCGACCCGGGCCGATGGCGGCGAACATGCACACCGACTACGCCGACCGCAAGAACGGCCGCAAACCGGTGACCTACTACCACGAGGACCTCCGCGAGATCCTCGAGCCGACCTTCGGCTTGTGCATCTATCAAGAGGAATTGATGCGGATCTCGCAGGTGCTCGCCGGCTACTCGCTCGAGGAAGCCGACAACCTCCGCAAGGCGACCGGCAAGAAGATCCGCTCGCTCATCGCCAAGGAGCGGTCGAAGTTCGTCGACGGGTGTGTCGTCCAGGGCCATAGCCGCGAGTTCGGCGAGGAGATGTTCGACATCATCGAGCCGTTCGCGGACTACTCGTTCAACAAGTCGCACTCGGTCGGCTACGGGTATGTCGCGTACCAGACCGCGTACCTGAAGGCGAACTACACGGTCGAGTACCTCGCCGCGCTCCTGACGAGCGTCAAGGCCAACAAGGACCAGACCGCCGTGTACCTCAACGAGTGCCGGCAGCTCGGCATCCCCGTGCTCGTGCCCGACGTCAACGAGTCCGAGAGCGACTTCGCAGTGCGCGACGGCTCGATCCGGTTCGGGATGTCGGCGGTGCGGAACGTCGGCGAGGGGCTCGTCGTGCACATCGTCGCTGCGCGCGAAGAGGGCGGGCCGTTCACCAACTTCTTCGACTACTGCGAGCGCGTCGACCCGCAGGCCCTGAACAAGCGCACGATCGAGTCGCTCATCAAGGCCGGGGGCTTCGACTCCCTCGGGCACCCGCGGAAGGGACTCCTCCACGTCTACGAGCAGATCGTGGACAACACGCTGGCCCGCCGCCGCGAGCGGGACGCCGGGATCATGAGCCTGTTTGGCGGCAGCGAGAAGGCCGGCGGCGCGACCGACGGCTTCGACGAGCGTGTGACCGTCCCGGACGTCGAGTTCGACAAGCGGGCGCGGCTCGCCCACGAGAAGGAGATGCTCGGGCTGTACGTCAGCGAACACCCGCTGATGGGGGCGGAGCGGG
>JBKOZX010000381.1:0-2019 GCA_046726115.1 Actinomycetota bacterium
CGATCACGCAGCGGCGCGAGCGACCAGGCGCAAGGTCGCCGAGTGCGATCGCGAATCGATATGCGGTCGGCCTCATCCACCGAACAGGTACTCGTCGAGCACGCGGTGGAAGTGGCGAATGCGCCGTTCCTGATGTGCCAGGTACAAGCCGGGGTAGCCCCGCGACCGCATGCCCGCCTGTACGGGTGGGGAAGCAGCAGCGTCTTGCTGGAGCGCGAGGTGCAGCTTCCGCTCCGTGCCGTCGCCGAACACGCAGTCGATCCGGTCGGGACGAGGCGGCGGGTCCACACCGGGCGGGAGGCGCACGTAGGTCTGGTACTCCCAGAACATGCGCTCCGGATCGGTCGGGTGCGGGCGGTGCCGGAAGAACCAGAAGTGGTCGGCAGAGATGTTCAGCGTGATGTTCGGGAAGATGAAGTAGTGGAAGTCGTCGGTGAGCTGCTCGTCGGTCAGCGCGTCGTACTCGAGCCCGTTACGCCGGCCGTACTCACGGCGGGCATCGAACAGCGCCGGACGAACGTCGTCGAGCCGGCCGTCGAACTGGTCGGCGTCGAGGCCGGCGCCTTCCATGATCACGCGCATCATGGCCGTCACCTGGTGCCGATCCCGGTAGCCCTCGCGCCGGGCGAGCTCGTCGGTCCAGCGCGGGCTCGGGTAGCCGACGCGGAACAGGAACCGGCTGTGGTTCCCGAGGATGTCGATCGGGCAGTCGACGTCGTCGGTGAACGACAGCAGCTCGGGGTGGATCCCCTGCACGTGGTACACCTCGTTGAAGGCGTCCACACCGACCTTCCAGTTGCACTCCCAGAGCATGCTGATGTCCTCGACCAGGTGGTACTGCGCGCCGAAGTCGTACGGGTCGAGGTGCTCGGGGAGCGGTGCGAGGAAGTCGCGAAGCGCCTCGGCGCCCGGGTCCATGTTCACGAACACCCAGCCGTTCCACGTCTCGCACCGCACCTCGGCGAGACACAGGCTCCCGATCGGTTCTCCCTGCGGGAAGTCGTCGGCGTCGGGCGCCCACGTGACCTGACCGTCGAGGCCGTACGTCCACAGGTGGTACGGGCACTGGAGCTCTGATGCGTGGCCGGCGCCCGCCTCCCGCAAGCGCCGTCCCCGGTGCTGGCACGTGTTGTAGAACGCGCGCACGCGGTCGGGCTCCGACCGGATGACGATGATCGACTCGGGCCCGATCTCGAACACGAAGTAGTCACCGACGGCTTGGAGGTCGGACACCGGGCCGGCGAGGTTCCACACCCGGGTCCACAGGCGCTGCCACTCGAGTTCCATGAACTCGGTCGACAGGTAGCGCTCTTTCGGGATGATCTCGGTGCCGAGGTCGGTCTCGGGGAGCTTCTGCGTCGGTGTGCGACGACCGGCGTCGACGGCCATGGCCGCGAATCGTAATCAGGAACGTCCGTAGACTGCGGCGCATCGACATCCTCGTCCTGTGCACCGGCAACGCGTGCCGCTCGCCGATGGCGGCGGCCATCCTCGAGCGGCGGCTTGCTGATCGGGGAATCGTCGGGCGCGTCACGTCGGCAGGGACGCGCCCCTGGAGCTCGGGTGCGACCGACGACGCCATCACGGTGATGCGCGAGATGGGACTCGAGATCTCGCACCACGAGAACCGGCAGGTGACACGCGAGCTCGTCGAATCGGCCGATCTCGTGCTTGGTATGACCCGCGACCACGTGTCGTTCGCGGTCGCTCGCTGTCCTGATGCTGCTGACCGTACGTTCCTCGTCGGGGAGCTGGCGCGACTGGGGAGCCAGGTGGGGCCGCGCGCAGGGTTCGAGTCGGTGTCGCGTTGGGCCTCGCGGGTTGCGACAGTTCGGCCGCCGAAGCGTCCATTGGGCCGCGCGGTCGACGAGGTCGATGATCCCGCCGGTGAGCCCATCTTCATCTACCGGCGTACGGCCGCGGTGCTCGACGATCGGCTGAGTGAGATCGCCGCGTTGCTGGCAAGCGTGCCTACGCTGGCTTGATGGCAGTCGAGCTCGATCTCGAGACGCTCACGCC
>JBKOZX010000382.1:0-3570 GCA_046726115.1 Actinomycetota bacterium
CGCCGACCCAGCCCGGCCCGCCGTCCGCCGTGTGGGGAGCCCCAGGTGCACTCGCGGGCGCGCCGCGCGCCGGGGGTGGGTTCAGGATCGGTCCGGGCCAGATCGTCGCCCTCGCCGGCGGCTTCGTGTTCTTCGTCTCGAGCTGGCTCGAATGGCTCCACGTCTCGGTCTCGTTGGGGACCCAGTCGGTGTCGCGGTCGTACAGCGCGTACAAGATCCCGGCGCACTTCCTGCTCGACAGTCAGTCGAACCAGGGCGGCCTGAACCTCGGGATCGTCGTCGCGTTCCTCGGTGTGGTCTGCATCGCCGCCGCGCTGGTCAGCGCGTTGCACCGCCGTCTCGGCATCGTGACGATCGCAGCGGGCGGAGTCACCTTCGTCGTCATGGTGTTGTTCATGGTGCAGACCAAGTACGCGATCGACGCCCTGTCCGGCGTCTTCGATAAGGGCTATTTCTCGGTCTTCCGCTACGGGGCGATCGTCGCTCTGCTCGGCGCGATCGCCGTGCTCGTCGGAGGGATTCTCAGCATCGCGCTGAAGAGGTCCTGAAAACTCGCGCTGTCGTACACAAGGGGTGAGCCCATGAGCCAGCAGGCACCGACGTACCCGTTGACCTTCTCCGTCGATTACCCGGACCGGGAGCTCAACCGGGTCACCACCGGGTTCCGACTGATCCTGGCGATCCCGCTCCTCCTCCTGCTAGCCGTCTTCGGCCGGACGGAGATCGGCGGCCACCCGCTCAGCGCCGGGCTCCTGCTGTTCCTGCCCGTGCTCGCGCTGCTGGTGCTGCGGCACAAGTACCCGCGGTGGTGGTTCGACTTCAATCTGCAGTTCGTGCGACTCGAGGCGCGGATCTATTCGTACATCTACCTCCTTCGCGACGAGTACCCGTCGGTCGACCAGGAGCAAGCGGTCCACCTCGAGATCGTCTACCCCGACGCCGAGAACGACCTGAACCGCTGGCTCCCGCTCGTGAAGTGGTTCCTCGCGATCCCGCATTACTTCGTGCTGATCTTCCTGAACATCGCGGCTGTCGTCGTCGCGATCATCGCCTGGTTCGCGATCCTCTTCACGGGCCGGTACCCGCAGGGAATGTTCGATTTCGTGGTCGGGGTGATCCGCTGGGACCTGCGGGTCTCGGCGTACGCGTTCCTGCTCGTCACCGACCGGTACCCACCGTTCAGCCTCGCGCCCTGACGTACCGACACAGGGAGGTAGCGCATGTCCTCGACCGCCTCGACCGCGGCGGGAACTACGCGCGGCACCACCGTCGGCCGCTCGTTGATCGTGATCGGTGGCGCGCTCGCGGCCCTGTCGAGCTGGCTGAGCTGGGGAGCCACGTGCGACCGCCAGACCTTCCACATCCCGGCCCGCACGGCGTACACGATCCCCGCCAAGTTCATTCTCGACAACAAGGTGAAGGTCCCGGGCGCGGGGATCAGTCTCGGCATCGTCGTGCTCGTGCTCGGGCTGCTCGTCGTGGCGGTCGCGTTTTCTTCGTGGTGGAAGGTTGTCGGCCTGGTCCTCGGTGTTGCCATCGTCGTCGTCGCCTTCTTGTACGTGTACCAGGTGCGTGATGTCATCCACGCTGCTGCCCCGAACTCACCGATCGCGGGGAAGAGCGTCCGCGACTTCATCTCGATCGGTGCGTATCTCGCCGCCCTCGGAGGCCTCCTCGCGGTCGTCGGTGGTGTGGTCGCGCTCATCCCGCCCGGGTTCTGGTCGAGCCTGACCTCCGACGAAGAGGACCAAGGAGAGCAGACGGGCTCGGCGGGAAGCCCGTAACAGGCGCCCGCTACGCTCGCGGCCTGATGGCGGTGGAGGACTCCGAGATCCAGGGCGAGGGCGGCGCGAGCGCGTCGGTCCCGCCTGTCGCGCACCCGATCGAGGAGCGCCTCGACCAGCTCGAAAAGCTTCGCGAGCAGGCACTGCACGCCGGGAGCCCGCCCGCGATCGAGCGCCAGCACCAGCGGGGCAAGCTGCTGGCGCGCGAGCGGCTCGAGCAGCTGCTCGACCCCGGATCGTTCGTCGAGCTCGACATGCTCGCCCGCCACCGTGCCCACGGCTTCGGCATCGAGGACAACCGCCCGCTCACCGACGGCGTCGTCACCGGCTGGGGCATGGTCAACGGCCGCAAGATCTTCGTCTTCGCGCAGGACTTCACGCTCTTCGGCGGCGCGCTCGGCGAGGTGTACGCCGAGAAGATCCTCAAGGTCATGGACCTCGCCGAATCCGTCGGCGCGCCGCTCGTCGGGCTCAACGACGGCGGCGGCGCGCGCATCCAGGAGGGTGTCGTCTCGCTGGCGGGCTACGGCGGCATCTTCTACCGGAACGTCCGGGCGTCGGGCGTCGTCCCGCAGGTCAGCGTGGTCCTCGGTCCGTGCGCGGGCGGCGCGGTCTACTCGCCCGCGATGACCGACTTCATCTTCATGGTGAAGGGCATCTCCAACATGTTCATCACCGGGCCCGACGTCGTGAAGACGGTCACGGGTGAGGACGTGACGCAGGAGGAGCTCGGTGGCGCGATGACGCACGCGACGAAGTCCGGCGTCGCGACGTTCGTCGCCGACGACGAGAGCAGCTGCCTTGAGCAGGTGCGGTACCTGCTGTCGTTCCTGCCCTCCAACAACCTCGAGGACCCGCCCTACTTCGAGCCCGAAGACGACGCCGACCGGCGCTGCGACGGCATCGTCGACCTGATCCCCGACGCCTCGAACAAGCCGTACGACATGAAGAAGGTGATCGCCGAGATCGTCGACGACGGAGACTTCTTCGAGATCCACGCCCTCTGGGCGTTGAACATCGTGTGCGGGCTTGCCCGCATCGACGGCCACGTCGTCGGGATCGTCGGCAACCAGCCGCAGGTGGTGGCGGGCACGCTCGACATCGAGGCGTCGGAGAAGGCGGCCCGGTTCGTGCGCACCTGCGACGCGTTCAACATCCCGCTCGTGACGTTCGTCGACGTGCCCGGCTTCCTCCCCGGGACCGACCAGGAGTACGGCGGGATCATCCGGCACGGCGCCAAGCTGCTGTACGCATACTGCGAGGCGACGGTGCCCCGCGTGCAGATCATCACGCGCAAGGGCTACGGCGGCGCGTACGTCGTCATGGACTCGAAGTCGATCGGCTCCGACCTGGCCTTCGCGTGGCCGTCGGCCGAGATCGCGGTGATGGGGCCGCAGGGCGCGGTCGGGATCATCTTCCGCAAGGAGATCGAGGCCGCCTCCGACTCCGAGGCTCGGCGGGCCGAGCTCATCGAGGAGTACACCGAGCGGTTCGCCAACCCCTACATCGCGGCGGAGCGCGGGTACGTCGACGACGTGATCGATCCGCGCGAAACGCGCCGGGTGCTCGTGCGCTCGCTGGAGATGCTGCGCACGAAGAAGGAGAAGCTCCCGCAGCGCAAGCACGGGAACGTCCCCCTCTAAGGGCAGCGCATGGCCGAGCAGCCCGTGTTCCGTGTCATCTCTCCCGACACAACACCCGAAGAGCTGGCGGCCATCACGGCGGCTCTCGAGGTCGTACAGCGCGAGCGGTCGGAGGCGGCGGCGCGCGCGTCCGGGGCCTACAC
>JBKOZX010000383.1:0-8257 GCA_046726115.1 Actinomycetota bacterium
GGCTCGTGTCGGGCGAGCTCCCGGCCAAGGTGATGATCGCCCCGAGCAGGGGGAACGGAGGCGAAGGATGACGACCGACACCCGCACGCCGCGCTTCAACCACGTGGCCATGAGCGTGCCCGCCGACCTCCTCGACGAGCAGGGCCGGCACGACCTCGTGCGCTTCTACGACGACGTCTTCGGCTGGAAGGAGCTCCCGACCGAGACCGTCGACCGGAAGAAGCTGGTCCTGTCGGCGTACACCTACGAGCAGTTCGTGTTCCTCATTGCCGACGACCCGCCGATGGAGTGCCCGCGCCTCGACCACTTCGGACTCTCGGTCGCGACGGAGCAGGAGCTCGACGACATGCTCGGCCGGGCCAAGGCGTTCCACGCGCGTGACGACCGCGTCGACATCGTCGACCGGGAGGTCACCGACCACGGGATGCTCGCCATCACGAGCTTCTACGTGCGGTACCTGCTGCCGATGATGGTCGAGATCCAGTGGTGGGACTTCAAGGAGAACAAGAGCTAGGAGGGGGCGGGGCTCGCCGCGCCGACGACACTCGTGTCGCGCTCGACCGCAACGGTCTCCTCGGCGGGCGGCGGATGCTCGGCCGGCCTCGCTCGCAGCAAGCCGCGCAGCGCGATGACGGCGACCACGTAGACGGCCAGCGCCAGCACGAGGACCACCCGGAAGCCGAACGTCATGGCGAGGATCGTCGTGAGCACGGCCCCGACCACCGACGCGAAGCCGTTCACCGCCCATCCCCACGCGACGTAGTGACGGTCGTACGGCGTGAGGCGGGCGACCGCGCCCAGCCCGAGTGGCATGAACGCGCCGAGGCAGACGCCGAGCGGCGCGAGCACGACGAACGCGAGCAGCATTCGGGCTCCGAGGGGCCAGCCCAGCAACGCGTCCGTCACCGCCGGAAGACCCCACAGGTAGAAGACCGTCAGCCCGGTGATGGCGGCGAGCAGGATCGGGACGACGAGGCTCGGTCGCTGCTTGTAGCGCTCGCTGAGGAGGGCTCCGACGCCGGTGAAGATGAGGATGGAGGCGAGCGTCACCGTGAGCGAGTACGTCGGGTAGCCGAGGAACAGCACCAGCCGCTGGATGAGCGTCACCTCGAAGAACATGAAGCCGAGGCCCAACGACGCGAAGTAGAGCGCCGATAGCCCCTTGTGGGGGAGCGCGGACCAGATGTTGCGCACGGCGACGAAGGGAAGGAGGAGGAAGACGGCGGCGAACAGGGTCGCGACCGCGAGCAGCAGGAGCAGCACGCGTTCGCCGATGATGACCTCGAAGTCGCTCCTGTCGATCGGATGCCCAATGTCGCTGATGGTGTCGCCGAAGGGGGTGAAGTGCCAGAAGAACGGCGCGTCGTCGCTGATGGGCCGGACGTCGTAGGGATACGAGTTGAACCAGTGATCCAACTTGTTGCTCGGGAGCGTGGCCGCCGCGGTGACCGACTTGCCGGCGACGGCATGGCCGGGCGCGTACCGCAGCGTCCCGCCGGGCACGGCGCTCAGCGAGCTCGTGAGGCGATCGACCTCGGTGGGCGTGAAGGGGTCGCGCTTCACGAGGATGGTCGAGACGGCGCTCGGGGCGTCGGTCGTGGAGGTCACGACGATGATGTGGCGCGACTGGTCGTTGATCCCGAGCTCGGCGAGGGCGTGCCGCGCCGTGGCGACGTACCGCGTCGTGCGATTTGGGCGGGCCTCGTAGTTGAACTCGCCGTACTGCGTGGCCACGATCCCGCCCGGCGCCAGGTGCTTCAGGCTGTCGACGATCGCATCGCTCGTGTAGAGGTAGCTCTCCGAGAGGACGTATGCGCTCGAGGTGGCGGCGTTGGCCGCCGAGTAGCTGTCCGGCGCGGGATACCAGATCAGGTCGTACTTGCCGTCGCTGCGCGCCAGGTACGACCGCCCGTCACCCTGGACGTAGTTGACCTTGGGATTCTCGGCCAGATGACCCGTGTAGGCCGCGTAGTCGTCGGTGACGAGCCCGTACGTGACGGGGTTGAGCTCGATCGCGTCGATGTGGTTGGCGTCGAAGTGCAACGACGCCAGGACCTCGTTGCCGCCGGCGGCGCCGATGATCATCACCTTGCCCGACGGCGCGCCTCGCGCGGTGAACGGGAACGAGCGCGGGTCGCTGTTGAAGCGCCCGAGGCTGGCGGGGTTCCCGTCCCACCGGTGGATCGCCGAGCCGACGAGACCGTCGTGGTACAGGAGCTTCTGGTCGTTGCCGACGTCGAGCACGTCGACGCGGAACAGCGCGCTCCATTTCCCCGAGTCGCCCAGGTCCGCCTTCAGCGAATCGGTGCGTTGGGCGGGAAGGAGGCGAGGCTGGACGACGGCGACCGCCAGCAGGCCGGCCGCGAGGGCGCCGGCCCAGAGGACGCGCGAGCGGCGACGCCACGCGATGCGCATGCCGGTCACGGCGAGGATCAGGCCGGCGAGGACGATCGTCGCAGGGGGCCCGATGGAATTGAGCAGCGAGACGACGACCGCGCACGCGATCCCCGCGCCCAGCAGGTCGGCGAAGTAGAGGCGGCCGATCTGCTCGGACTTCCGCGCGAAGAGGGTCGCGATCATCACTCCGATCGCGACGAACGACCCGAACAGCGCCAGGCAGATCGCCAGCAGGCTGGCCACGTTGACGAAGGAATCCCACGTCCCGTAGTCCCAGATGGCGACCGTGTCCGTCCGGACGACCGCCACCACGATGTAGCCGACACCGACGCTGACCGCGCCGAGGAGGAGACCCCACATCATGATGGCGTCGGTCGAGGCCCGGCGCAGACGACCGGAGATGGCCACGAGCACGCCGCCTGTGCCGATCCCCAAGAGCGCCAGGCCGATGACGAGGTACGTGTAGTAATAGAAGAGCTTGAACGAGATGACCCGGGTGTACGCGATCTCCAACAACAGCCCCGCGAAGCTGATCAGCAGGATCTCGATGCGGTACCCGCGCGATGCGTCGTCGTGACCCGAAGCAGTGTTCACGCTGGCCATTGAGCGCCCAGGCCGCCTTCGCTCGCCGGTGTCGAAGGGCCGAACACGGTGACGCATCGGGTCGGGACCTGTCCAACGCCGGGAAGCGTCGTCCGACATCGGTTGCGCAATCCCTTCTGTTAGCGTTCGTCCGATGAAGGTTGCCTCCGAGGCACCCGCGCGCGCCGCGAGCCCGGGGGACGGCGACGCCACGACCGGCCGAGGTTCGCCCGCGCCGTGGATTGTTGCCGCGGTGGTGCTCGTGGTCGCGGTGGGCGTGGTCCTGCGCTTCGTCACCTTCAGCGACCTGTGGCTCGACGAGGCCCTGACCGTCAACATCTCCCGTCTGCCGCTGCGCGACATCCCCGACTGGCTCCGCCACGACGGCGCGCCGCCGCTCTACTACTTCATGCTGCACGCATGGACGACCATGTTCGGCACGAGCGACTTCGCCGTGCGCTCGCTCTCCGGTGTCCTGTCGGTGGCGACGATTCCACCGATGTGGTTCGCCGGGCGTCGCATCGCCGGCCGGGCCGGCGCCTGGATCGCAGTGCTGGTCCTGGCGTCGTCGCCGTATGCGATCACCTTCGCGACCGAGACGCGCATGTACGCGCTCGAGATGCTGCTCGTGGTGCTCGGCTACCTCGCGCTGTGCCGCGTGCTGGAGCGACCGTCGTTGGGACGCCAAGCCGCGGTCGCGCTGATCACCGCGTTGCTCCTCTACACGCAGTATTGGTCGCTGTACCTGATCGCCGTGGTGGGCGCGCTCCTCGTATGGAGAGCGTGGCGCAACGCGGACCTCGAGAAGCGCCGGGCGGCCCGCTCCGCCATCATCGCCATCGTCGCCGGGGGCATCACGTTCCTGCCGTGGGTCCCCACGTTCCTTTACCAGTCGGCGCACACCGGCACGCCCTGGGGAGATCCGATCGCCCCGACCGCCTCGTTCGCGTTCGCGATCCGCGACTTCGGCGGCGGCGAGCACTCGGAGGCGTACGCGCTCCTCGTCGTCCTCGTCTTCCTCACGATCGTGGGGGTCTTCGGCCGGTCGGTCGACCGGTTCCGCCTCGAGCTCGACGTGCGGACGCGCCCTGGCGTCCGGATCGAGGCCTTGGTGTGGGTGGGCACGCTGCTCGTCGGCGGAGCGGCAACGTTCTTGGCCGGCGGTGCGTTCGCCGGTCGGTACGCGTCGACGCTGTACCCGCTCTTCGCCCTCGTCGTGGCCTACGGCATCACCGTCTTCGCCGACACCCGAGTGCGGGTCGTGCTCCTCGCGATCGTGATCGGGTTCGGCCTCGGGGGCGGCGCCCGCCGGGTGTTCGAGAATCGCACGCAAGCGTTCCAGGTCGCCGACGTCATCAACGCCCGGGCCCGTCCCGGTGACGTCGTCATGTACTGCCCCGACCAGGTGGGCCCGGCGGTGAGCCGGCTGCTGCGCGGCAACCTCGGCGTGGACCAGCTCACGTTCCCGCGTGGGGACCCACCGGAGCTGGTCGACTGGGTCGACTACAAAGAGCGGCGGCGCAACGCCGACATCCGAGCGTTCGCCTCGAGCGTCGATGAACGCGCACGCGGCCACGCGCTCTGGTACGTGATCGCCAACAACTACCGGGGCGGCAACGAAGGACGCTGCGAAGCATTGCAACAGGAGCTGAACAACATTCGGCCGGGAGCTCGGCTTCTCGTCCAACCGAACGACGACTATCCGGAGTTCCTGGGCCTGCTCGCCTACCCGCGCAAGTGATCGGCACGGTTCGGGAGTTCGTGCGGCGCGATCTGCGCGCCGCCGCGGTGCCGTGGGCGCTCGCCCGCGTGCTCGTGGTCGGGTCGCTCGCGCTGACGCGCTTCGGGGTCGATCACCTCGAGAACGCCAAGCGACCGGTGCAGCTCGGCCAGGGGCTCTTCGCCTGGGACGCCGCCTTCTACCGTGACATCGCCGAGCACGGGTACGGCACCGTGCACTCGGGTGCGCTGCGGTTCTTTCCGCTGGTGCCGTTGCTCTCGCGCGGCCTGGGCGTGCTGTTCCTCGGCAATGACGCCGCCGCGCTCCTGGTTCTGGCGAACGGCTCGGCCCTACTCTTCGGCGGGCTGGTCTACCGGTTGACGCGCCAGGAGACCGGCGATGCGCGCACCGCCGTCCGTGCGACGTGGTTCGCCGCCATCTTCCCGCCCGCGATGGCGCTCGTGCTCGGCTACGCGGAAGCGACGTTCCTGCTCCTGACGGTGGCGATGTTCCTCGCCCTGCGTACTCGCCGGTTCGCGTGGGCGGTCCCGTTCGGCGTGTTGGCCGGGTTGGCGCGTCCCGTCGGGGTGCTGCTCGCGGTACCGGCCGCGATCGAAGCTGCCCGGACCTGGCGCGGTGCATCCCTCCGCGATCGTGTGACGCGCGCCGGGGCGGTGCTCGCGGGTCCGGTCGGGAGCGGCCTCTACCTGATGTGGGTCCGGTACGCGTACGGCGACGCGTGGCTCCCGCTCAGCATCCAGAACAACCGCGCCCACCGGGGCGGATTCGTCGATCCGTTCACCCGCATCTTCGACGGGATCGCTGACCTGATCCACGGTGACCGATTCGGATCGGGGTTGCACGTCCTGTGGTTGGCCGTGTTCGTCGTGCTCGTTGTCGTGCTGCTGCGGCGGCTGCCGTCGTCGTACGGCGCGTACGCGGCGGCGATGGTCGTCGTGAACCTGTCGGCGCGGAACCTCGACTCGTTCGAGCGCTACGCGATGAGTGCCTTCCCCTTGGTGCTGGCCGTAGCGCTCGTCACCGACAGACCCGACGTCGAGCGACCGGTGCTGGTGGCCTCGGCCGCCGGGCTCGTGGGGTACAGCGTCCTCGGGTTCCTCGGGGTCTACGTGCCCTGACCCGCGGTACGGCGGCTCGGCGGCCCCGGCTCGTAGACTGTCGTGGTTGTGTCCGGGGGATGCGCCCGCCGCGTCGATCCCTGCCCTCGCCCGCCAGCTCGGAGCCGCTTGCGTGACGACCGAACCGTCGGAAGCGCCCAACGTCGTCATCATCGGCGCCGGCCCCGCCGGCCTCACCGCCGCATACATGCTCACCAAGCGGGGCGTGACGTCAACCGTCCTCGAGTCCGACACGGTCGTCGGCGGCATCAGCCGTACGGCAATCCGCGAGGGATGGCGGTTCGACATCGGCGGGCACCGCTTCTTCACGAAGGTGCAGGCGGTCGAAGACCTCTGGTTCGAGATCCTCGGGCCCGACGACTTTCTCCGCCGGCCGCGACTGAGCCGGATCTACTACCGCGGGAAGTTCTACGACTACCCGATCGTGCCCATGAACGCGCTCCGCAACCTCGGGTTCATCGAGGCGGTGCGCTGCATGATTTCGTACGTGTGGGTGCGGATCCGGCCCCCGAAGGACAAGTCGACGCTCGAGGGCTTCGTGGCATCGCGGTTCGGATGGCGGCTGTACGACCACTTCTTCAAGACGCAGAGCGAGAAGGTGTGGGGTGTCCCCTGCACCGAGATCCAGGCCGACTGGGGTGCCCAGCGGATCAAGAATCTGTCTCTCTTCCGCGCCGTGTGGGAGGCGCTCAAGCCCAAGAAGCTGCGGCTCCGACGCGGGAAGACGAAGCAGGTCACGAGCCTGATCGACGAGTTCAACTACCCGAAGTACGGCCCGGGGATGATGTGGGAGCGGTGCACGGAGCTCGTCACCGCCAAGGGCACGAAGGTCGTGTTCGACTCGACGGTCACGAAGATCGAGCACGCGGGCGGCAGGGCGGTGGCCGTGACGGCGCTGACCGACGGCGTGCCGACCCGCTACGAGTGCACGCACGTGATCTCGTCCATGCCGATCAGCGCATTGTTGCGGGCGATGGAACCACCGGTCCCGCCGGAGGTGCTCGCTGCCGCCAACGGCTTGCGCTACCGCGAGCACATCACGGTCGGCCTCGTCGTCCCCGAGGACGAGACGTTTCCCGACAACTGGGTCTACATCAACGATCCGGACGTCAAGGTCGGCCGGGTGCAGAACTTCGGTCGGTGGTCGCCGTACATGGTGCGTGAAGGGCGGACGTGCCTGGGCCTCGAGCTGTTCGTCGACGAGGGCGACGAGTGGTGGACGATGTCCGACGCCGACCTGATCGAGAACGGCAAGCGGGAGCTCCAACAGATCGGTCTCGTCGACGCGTCACACGTCGAGTCCGGTTACGTGGTCCGGACACCGAAGGCGTATCCCTTCTACGACGCCCAATACAAGGAAAACGTCGCCACGCTCGCCGCCTGGCTCGGCGAGCACGCGCCGAACGTGTTCCCGGTCGGCAGGAATGGAATGCACCGCTACAACAACCAGGACCACTCGATGTACACGGCGATGCTCTCGGTCGAGAACATCTTCGGCGCCGACCACGACGTGTGGAACGTGAACGTCGAAGCCGAGTACCACGAGGAAAAGGAAGGTGGGGACGCGGGGGAGGGCGCGGCTACCGCTGACGCAGGCGCCTCCACAAGCGGCGAGCGCGGTCACGAAGCCCCCACCACGTGACGAGCAGCAACTCCTCGGCGGCGACTCCCCAGGTCAACTTCGAGTGGCCGCGCACCCGGTCCGTGAACACGATCGGCACCTCGGCGATGCGACCACCCCACCGAGACACGCGGTACGCCGTCTCGATCTGGAAGCCGTACCCCTTCGCGCGCGTCGTCGCGTAGTCGACGGCCTTCAGGGTGTCGGCACGATAGGCGCGATAACCGGCCGTGCCGTCCTTGACGCCGGACCCCAGCACGAACGCGCCGTACCGGTTGCCGTAACGCGACAGCGCCCTCCGGAACCAGGGCCAATTCGGGACCTCGCCCCCGGGCACGTAGCGCGACCCGATGACGAGGTCGGCGCCGGCATCGATCTCGTGCAGCAACCTTGGCAGGACGGCAGGGTCGTGCGAGAGGTCGGCGTCGATCTGGACGAGGACGTCGTATCCCTTCTCGATGCCGATCGCGAAGCCGGCCCGATAGGCGCTGCCCAGCCCCGTCTTCATCGGCCGGCGCAGCACGTCGATGCCCCCCAGCTCGGCGGCGGCCGCCTCGGCGAGATCGGCGGTCCCGTCCGGGCTGTTGTCATCGACGACGAGGATGTCGGCATCGGGGACGGCGGCGCGCGCCCGCTTCAGGAACTCTGCGATGTTCTCCGCCTCGACGTAGGTCGGAGTGATCACGAGCGTGCGCACGGTTCGTAACCTACTCCGGCGACTTCTACTTTTGGCACCGCCGGTACAGGTCGTAGCGGTCGAGGTAGTTGGCGACGTGGCAGAAGTCGCGCTTCAGCACC
>JBKOZX010000384.1:0-10483 GCA_046726115.1 Actinomycetota bacterium
ATCTCCGCCAATCCCGATTCCGACGTTCCCCACGTCTTGAGCGATCGCGAGACGATCACCGACTGCTGGCCGGCCCGGCGCAGCACGTCGGGCAGCACATGCTCGCTCATCATGAGCTGCATCTCGTACGGGACGCCGGGAACTGCGTAGACGACCTTGTCGCCGACCGGCGCGTTGATCCCGGGAGCCGTCCCGGCCGAGTTCGGGATCGGTTCCGCGCCCACCGGGATGTCGCACTGGCGCAGGTTGTTCTCGGGCATCTCGCGGCCCCGAGACGTGAACAAGGCCGACACCCACTCGACCAGGTCGTCGCGTCGCTCGAGCTCGACGCCCATCACCTCCGCGATCGCCTCGCGTGTCAGGTCGTCGGGGGTCGGCCCGAGCCCACCGCACACGATGACGGCGTCGCTACGGTCGAGGAGCTCGCGCAGCGCCTGCACTATGCGGCCGAGGTTGTCACCGACCTGCCGGTGCTCATAGCTGTCGATGCCCGCCTCGGCCAGCCGCTCCCCGATCCACGTGCTGTTGGTGTCGACGATCTGGCCGAGCAGGAGCTCGGTCCCGATCGCCAGCACCTCGCATCTCACGCGCGGGTCTCCTGCCAGCCCCGGCGGAGGATGTCGAGGGCCGAGAGCAGCGTGAGCCCGACCGCCACCCACAGCACGGACTGCTGGACCCAGGCCATGTCGTCGAGCGGCGGGAAGAGGAACGCGCCGACGGCCGCGAACTGCAGCGTCGTCTTCCACTTGCCGAGCTGCCGCGCCGGCAACGAGATGCCGCGCCGCCCGGCCAGCGACCGGTAGACCTGGATCCCGGCTTCCCGTCCGACGACGAGCAGGAGCGGGATCCAGCTGATGTCGCCGCGCACGCCGAGCGCCAGGAACCCGCCGATGACAAGTATCTTGTCGGCGAGCGGGTCCAGGAACGCGCCCGAGCGTGTCGTGCCGTCGCGCCGTGCCACCCACCCGTCGACGCCGTCCGTGCACGCCAGCACCAGCCAGAGCACGACCGCGGGCCACGACGCTCCTTGCTGTGCGATGAGCACGAGCGTGGGGACAGCGAGGAGGACGCGCGCGACGGTGATCGCGTTGGCGGGCGTCGCGACCGCACCCTCGCCGAAGCGGCGCAGCGGTGCCGTCGCGCGAGCCGCCGCGCTCATCGGCGCCTCGCCCGCGGTGCTCATGCCGGCTCGGCGACGAGATCAGGACCGCACGCCGATGTCACGCGGGCGCGGACACGCGCGCCAGGACGGGCGAACGTGCCGGGGATGCGAACCACGCCGTCGATCTCCGGGGCTTCGCGGTATGTGCGTCCGACGGGCTCGCCGCTCTCATCGTCGGACCCGTCGACGAGCACGTCGACCTCGGTGCCGACCAACGCATCGCGCGCGGCTTGCGTGATCGGGTCCTGCATCTCAGTGCATTCGCGCAGACGCTCGTGCATCAGGTCGTCGGGAACGACGCCGTCCATGTCGGCCGCCGGCGTGCCGTCCTCGCTCGAGAACGGGAAGAACCCGGCCCAGTCGAGCTCGGCGGCCGCGAGGAACTCCAGCAGCTCGCCGTGGTCGTCCTCGGTCTCGCCGGGGAAGCCGACGATGAACGACGAACGGAACACGGTGCCGGGCTCGCGAGCGCGGATGCCGTCCACGAGAGCGCGGAACCGGTCGCCGGTCCCCCACCGCTTCATGCGCCGCAACAGCGGCGCCGATGCGTGCTGCAGCGACAGGTCGAAGTACGGCACGACGGTGGGCATGTCGAGGATCCTCGACACCAGCGGCTCGCGTACCTCGCTGGGATACAGGTAAAGGAGCCGGATGCGGCCCAGCCCGCGCTCGGCGAGCGCGTCGAGCCGCTCCAGCAGCGGCGCCAGCGCGCCGGGCTTGCCCGTGTCGCGCCCGTACCACGCGAGGTCCTGCGCCACGAGCACGAGCTCGACCGCGCCGGCGTCGACGAGCGCTCGGGCCTCGGCTTCGATCGCCTCGGGCGTCCGCGAGCGCTGCTTCCCGCGGAACGACGGGATGGCGCAGAACGCGCAGGCGCGGTCGCAGCCTTCCGCCACCTTGACGTAGGCCCACGAGGCGGACGGTGCCGCACGGGGCAGCTCGAGCAGGTCTCGCACGCCGGTCGGCTTGCGCCGCAGCACGACCTCGGCCAGCGCTCCCTCGCCGCCGAAGCCGACGACGGCGTCCGCCTCGGGCAGCGCCGTGGCGAGCTCGTCCCCGTAGCGCTCGGCCAGGCAGCCCGTCACCACGAGCTTGGCGCCGGGCTTGCGGGCCTCGGCGAGCGCCAGCGTCACGTCGATGGACTCCTGGCGGGCGGCCTCCACGAACGCGCACGTGTTGACCACGACGAGCTCCGCCTCCTCCGGCGACGCCGCCGGCACGAGGCCGTCGGCGAGGAGCGAGGCGGTCACCTTGTCGGAGTCGACCGCGTTCTTGGGGCAGCCGAGGGTCTCGACGTAGAAGCGCGCCGGGATCTCGGGGTCGGGGACCAGGGTCACCTAAGAAAGCCTACAAGCGGCGTCCCTACACTGACGGGGCCGTGAGTGCAGAGGTGGGCTCCCCGAACGAGGTCGTCGAGGTCGGCGGGTGGACCGAGCCAGCCTTCGAGCCCGTCGTCGGCGCGTTCATCGAGAACTTCCGGGAGCGGCGCGAGGTCGGCGCCGCCTGTGCCGTCTACATCGGCGGGCGAGCGGTCGTCGACATCTGGGGCGGCCCGGCACACGCCGCTGCCGGACGGCCGTGGTCGTCCGACACGCTCGCGGTCGTGTTCTCGACGACAAAGGGCGCAACCGCGATCTGCGCGCACACACTCGTGGAGTGCGGCGCAATCGACGTCGACGAGCCGGTATCGCGGTACTGGCCCGAGTTCGCCGCCGGCGGGAAGGATCGGATCACCGTCCGGCAGGTGCTCGGCCACCGCGCCGGCCTCGCGCACGTCGAGGGCGAGCTCACACTCGACGAAGTCCTCGAGTGGGACCCGGTGGTCGAGGCGATCGCAGCGCAGGAACCGAACTGGGCGCCGGGGACCGCGCACGGCTACCACATGCGATCGTTCGGTTGGATCGTCGGCGAGATCATCCGCCGCGTCGACGGCCGCGCGCCGGGACGGTTCTTCGCCGAGGAGATCGCCGGCCCGCTCGGCCTCGACTTCTGGATCGGCCTCCCCGAGTCGGAGGAGCCGCGCGTGGCGCGCATGGTCCCGCCCGAGCCGCCGGCCGATCCTGACGCACGCGCGCTGGTCGAGGAGCTGACGGGCCCTGACACGTTCCTCGGCAAGGTCATGGCGGGGCCGTCGGGGTTGTTCGCCTACGACGACATGTGGAACACGCGCCCGTTGCACGCGGCAGAGCTGCCGTCGTCGAACGGCATCGCCGACGCGCGGTCCGTGGCCCGCATGTACGCGGCCACCGTCGGCGACGTCGACGGCGTGCGCCTCCTCGAACCGGACACGGTCGCGGCCGCGTGCGAAGTGCAATCCGACGGGCCCGACAAGGTGATCATGTACCCGATGCGCTTCGGTCTCGGCTTCATCCTGCCGCCGGGCCTCGGGTCGACCGGCCCGCGGGCGTTCGGCCACCCGGGCGCGGGCGGCTCCCTCGGCTTCGCCGACCCCGATCGCGAGCTCGGCTTCGGGTACGTGATGAACCGAATGGAGTTGGGACCGAGCGCGCCCGAGCGGGCGTCGGCGCTCGTCGACGCCGTGTACGACTGCCTCTCGTGAATCGCGTCACCTTCGCGTCGTCACCGGAGTCGTATCTCTTTGGAGGGCGAAGAGCCCTCCGGTCACCTTGGAGGTGGCACATGTACGACTTCGCGATCGTTGCCCTGCTTGCGCTGGGCAGCGTGAAGGTTGTCGACTTCCTCGCCGAGAGCGTTCCTCCGCTGCGGGCCTGGAAGTCGCTGGTCACGTTCGTGGTTGCGATCGGTGCGGTAGTCGCCCTCGACTACTCGCTCTTCCGCAGCTTCGGCATCACCGTGCGCAACGAGACGCTCGGTGTCTGGATCACGGGCTTCATGGTTGCCGGGGCGACCGTGGGCTGGCGAGCCATCTTTGGCTACCTGACCCACGACCGCGCGACCCGGGACGAGACCCTGGGCGAGCACCGACCGTTGCGCCGGGCTGCCTGACGGTCTGCTGACCAACTCCGCGGCACGACCGCCAACGACGCCGGTCGTCCACGAGTAGCGAGCGGGGCGCCCTCCGGGGCGTCCCGCTTCGCGTCCGGGCTCAGCGACGTCACGACGGCGCCCGACTCACCGCGATCTCGCCCACCTCGAGCGCGGGCGGCGCGTCGAAGCGCCCGGTGATATCGCCCGACATCGCGTCGACGCGCGTGATCAGCTGCTCGAGCGTGTTCGCTCCCCCGATGCGAACCCGCACCCAGAGCACGTCGCCACCGGCAACGATCGTGGCCGCCGCCGGAAACTCCACCTCCGTGCCGTTGGTGATCGCGACCCGTTGACGGACGCGGCCCTGGTCCACGCCGATGCCGAGCAGCGCGCCGCTGTCGGAGTCGTAGCTCCAGAGCAACCCGCCCGCGACGGCCGCGCTGTGCAGGTCGAGCGCCGACTCACTCTGCACGGTAAAGATCTGGCGGACCGCCAAGCTGGCAGGGTCGACGCCGACGACCGCGTCGCGGCCGACGATCCAGAGTGCTCCCCCACCGAGCGCCACGGCTTGCGGCTCGAGCGGGACGCCGGCCACCTGGTCGGGCAGCGCGGCGCGCGCCGTGATCGTGCCGTCGGGTGCGACGCGCACGACCGCCGGGAGCTGCGGGTTCCCGGTCACCCCGAGGTCGTACACGGCCCACGCCGCCTCGTCGTCAGCAACGACGCGCGTGGCGCCGGCGGCCGGCGGTCCGCCCGCGGCCGCCTCGGAGACGACATCGGCGGGCAATGTCACGTCGGACGTCCCGCCCGTCGCAAGCTCGTAGCGCGTCAGCCGGCCGGGGCCGGTCACGAGCCACAACGCACCACCTTGCGTCGCGATGACGGGCGCGACGTCCGCTGCCTCGCCGCTCTGGACGGGAACGCTGGTCCGCCCGGCGAGCTCGTTGCGGGTCGCATCGACGACGCCGACGCGCCCGGTCACCTGATCGTAGAGATACACGACGCCCTCGCCGCCGAGCACGGCGCCGAAGCCCTGCAAGCCGGCGTCGCGGGGATCCGAGAGCGTCGTGGGATCGAGGCGCACGGTCGTGGCGCCGAAGAGCCACAGGCCGGCGGGGCTCTGCGCTCCCGACCGCGCCGGCCGGACGCGGATCGCCTTTGGCCCGCCGCCGCTGTCCGAACGCACGTGACGAACGACGAGGCCGATGCCGGTGCCGATCGCCGCGCACGCGGCGAGGATCCAGACGGCGGCGAGCACGCTGCGGGGGCGTCGACCACGATCGTTCATCGCGCGATGAGCTTCTCACCGACGCGGGAGGCCGCTCAGACGCGCTGCTCGAGCTCCTCGAACTCCTCGACCGTCATGAGCACCGCCCGGGCCTTCGAGCCCTCGGACGGGCCCACGATGCCCTTGCGCTCGAGGAGGTCCATGAGCCGGCCGGCACGCGAGAACCCGACCCGCAGCTTGCGCTGGAGCATGCTCGTCGAGCCGAGCCCGCTGCGGACCACGAGCTCCATCGCCTCGGCGAGGAGATCGTCGTCCTCGTCGACCTCACCCCCGGCGCGGCCGCCGGTTGCGTCGTCGCCCGCGATGCCCTCGACGTACTCGGGCTGCGACACCTGGCGCCGCCAGTGGGCGACGACGCGCCTGATGCACTCCTCGTCCACCCACGCGCCCTGGATGCGCTGCGGGCGGCTCGACGACGCGCTCACGATCAGCATGTCGCCCTGGCCGATCAGCTTGTCGGCGCCGGCCTGGTCGAGGATGACCCGCGAGTCGGCGATGCTGGTCACCGAGAACGCCAGACGGCTCGGGATGTTGGCCTTGATGACGCCCGTGATCACGTCGACCGACGGCCGCTGCGTCGCGATGACGAGGTGGATGCCGACGGCGCGGGCCATCTGCGCGATGCGGCACACGCTGGCCTCCACGTCGCGGGCTGCCACCATCATGAGGTCGTTCAGCTCGTCGACCACCACGAGGATGTAGGGCAGGCGCTCGTAGCCCCGCCCCGTCATCGGGTCGGGGTCGTCGGCCGGGGCGAGGTCGCCGCGGTCGTAGGCGGCGTTGTAGCCCGCGATGTCGCGGACGCCGGCGTCGGCGAGCATCTCGTAGCGGAGGTCCATCTCCCGCACGGCCCAGTCGAGCGCGTTCGCCGCCTTCTTCGGGTTCGTGACCACCGGCGTGAGGAGGTGCGGCAGGTCGTTGTACGCGCCGAGCTCGACGCGCTTGGGGTCGACCAGGATCATCCGCACCTGATCCGGGGTGGCGCTCATGAGGATCGACGTGACGATCGAGTTGATGCAGCTCGACTTGCCGGCACCGGTCGCGCCCGCGATCAGGAGGTGCGGCATCGTCGTGAGGTTGAGCATCACCGGCTGGCCGGAGATGTCTCGCCCGAGCGCGACTTCCAACGGATGCGCGGCCTGCTTCGACTCCTCGGTCGCGAGCAGGTCGCCGAGCGTGACCAGCTGACGCTGCCGGTTCGGGACCTCGACGCCGATCGCGCTCCGGCCCGGGATCGGGGCGAGGATGCGCACGTCGGGCGACGCCATCGCGTACGCGATGTCGTGACTGAGGCCTGTCACGCGGTTGACCTTCACGCCTGACGCGAGCTCGAGCTCGTACCGGGTCACGGTCGGACCGACGGTCATGCCCGAGAGCTTGGCGGCCACACCGAACTCGGCCAGCGTCGCCTCGAGCACCTTGCCGCCCTCCTCGACGAAGCGGCGGTCGACCTCCTGGCGACCGCTGCGCTTCAGGACGTTGGCGGCGGGGAGCTTCCACGAGCCGGGCCGGTTCCCCGGGCCGAGGTCGATTGCGACCTGCCCGTCGGATTCGATCGTGGTGGCGACCGTCGAGCGCGGCGGCGGAACCGCGTCGGCCTGCTGGTCGTACAGCTCGGCGGCCGGTGCGTCGGCCGTCTCGTACGGCTCCTCGACGACGGGCTCGTCGTCCGACTCGACGCCCGCGCGCGCCTCCGGCTCGTCGAGCGCCGCTGCGTCGGGCTCGCCGATCTGGAACAAGGCTCCGATCGCGTGGCCCGCGCCGCGGAGCGCGACCGCGATCGTGTCGATCACGCGCCGCATGGGCACGCCCGGGGCGAGCAGGAGACCGAGCAGGCCAAGGCCTATGAGGATCACGGCTGCGCCGACCACGCCGGCGCCGGCACGCAGCGGCAACGCGACGGCGGCGCCGAGCAGCCCACCTGCACCGCGCAGCTGGTCGCTCGGCGAGTCGATGCGCGGGCTGCCACCGCTCAGGTGGAGCAACCCGACCGTGGCCAGCAGGACGAGGACGACTCCGAGACCTATGCGCAGCGGCGCGGGCACCGGCGCTTCGTCCTCGTCGTCGAAGGCCTCGGTGTCGTCGAGGCCGAGACCACGGGGCGCGCGGCCGACGAACAGGAGCAGCGCGAAGCCGAAGCACGCGACCGGGAACGCGATCCGGCCCCGACCGAGGACGGTGGCGCTGCCGTCGGCGAGGACGCGCCCGACGGGGCCCGCCAGGTCGGAGGCCAGGCCCAGGACGGTGAGGATCCCGATAATGACGAGCGCGACCGCGAGCGCGTCGGCGCCGTGGCCCCGCAGCTGGCGGCCGGCGGCTTCCCGGCCGCGCTCCCAAGCGGACGGGCGCGCGGGAGTGCGCCTCCGGGTGCTCGTGCGGCGCTTGGAGGCGGGCTTGCGACGGCGCGTGCGGGCAGGCGCAGCCATAGACCCCGACAGTAACACCGGCCCCACCAGGCTCAGCTGGATACCCGGGCAACGAAGGGGGCGCGCGGGTGGCGCTACAGCGCCGGAAAGTAACCCCCGTCGACCGGGTACACCTGGCCGGTGATCCACTCGGCGGCGTCGCTGCAGAGCAGGACGGCGAGTGGCGCGGGGTCCGTCACTCGGCCGATCCGCCCCGCCGGGTACGCCTTTGCCAGCCGGTCCTCGATCGCCGGGTCGCGCTCGATGGCGTCCGCCAGCGCGCCGTGCTTCATCGTCCCGAGCGAGAGGCAGTTCACCGTCACGCCGTGCTGCCCGACCTCGGCCGCGAGGCCGCGCGAGAAGCCCATGGCCGCGGCCTTCGCCGCGCCGTACACAACCTGCTTGCGCTCGCCGCGCCGGCCGGCGTCGGAGACGATGGTGAGGATCCGGCCCCAGCCGCGCTCGATCATCCCGGGGAGGTAGGCGCGCGTGACGCCGAGCACGGCGGCGAGGTTGAGTCGGATGAGCGGGTCCCACTCGTCGGGGCCGGTCTCGACGAACTGCTTCACCACGATGCCCTCGGGCGGGATACCCGCGTTGTTCACGATGATGTCGACGGGGCCGGTGCCGCGCACCATCCCGGGCACGGCCTCCCGGTCGGTCACGTCGGCGACGACCGCGTGCGCGGCGCCGCCTTCCTCCTCGATCTCCCGCACGACCTTCTCGGCCCGGTCGCTATAGAGGTCGTTGACCCACACCTCGGCGCCGGCGCGGGCGAGCTGGAGGCAGATCGCCTCGCCGACTCCCCCGCCGCCGCCGGTGACAACGGCCACCCGCCCGGCGATGAAGTTCGACCAGTCGCGAATGGTCGCCACCGCCGGCTCAGACCTCCATGACGACGGGGATGATCGCCGGGCGCCGCTTCGTCCGCTCGTTGATGAAGCGGCCGAGCGCGCGGCGCGCGTGTCGCCGGATCGTCTCGAAGTCGGTCGCGCCTTCCTCGGCCGCGTCCGCCAGCGACGCGAGCACCGCGGCCTTGGCGTCCTCGAGAAGCTCGTCGGCCTCGGGCGCGTACACCCAGCCGCGCGTCGCGATCTCGGGGCCCGTGACCACCTCGCCGCTGGCGGCATCGACGGTCACGATCACGACGACCACGCCCTCCTCGGCGAGGCTGCGGCGGTCGCGCAGGACTCCGTGGCCGACGTCGCCGACGATGCCGTCCACATAGAGGTACCCGGCGGGCACCGAACGCCGGTCGACGTCGATCCCCTCGGGAGTGATCGTCAAGGCGTCGCCGTCCTCGCAGATCACGACCCGGTCCTCGGGCAGCCCGACGTCACGCGCCAGACGGGCGTGGTGGACCATGTGCCGGTATTCGCCATGGACGGGGACGAACCACTCGGGCTGCACCAGGTTCATCATGAACTTGAGCTCTTCTTGCGATGCGTGACCCGAGACGTGCACCGGCGCGGTCCCGCCGTGGACGACCTCGGCACCGGCGCGATGGAACGCGTCGATGACTCGCGACACGTTCGCCTCGTTGCCGGGGATCGCATGCGCCGAGATGACGACGACGTCGTCCTCACTGACCTTCACCCATCGATGCTCGTGCGCGGCCATCAGCGACAGCGCGCTGAGCGGCTCGCCCTGTGAGCCGGTGCAGATGATGCACAGCTCGCCCGGTGCGTACTTCGCCGCGTCCTCGATGTCGACGACGCGACCGGCGGGGATGTCGAGGAGCCCGAGCTCGCGGGCGCGGGTCACGTTCTGGGCCATCGACCGACCGAGGAAGGTGATCTGCCGGCCTGACTCCAGCGCGGCCCGGGCGACCTGCTCGACCCGGTGGAGATGGGACGCGAAGCAGGCGACGATGAACCGACGGTCCGGATACTCCCGGAACAGGTCCTGCATGGCGTCGCCCACCGTCGACTCGGAAGGGGTGAAACCCGGCCGCTCGGCGTTGGTCGAGTCGGAGAGCAACAGCCGGATGCCGCCGTCGCGCCGGGCGATCTCGCCGAGGAGCGCGAGGTCGGTCTTGCGGCCGTCGACCGGGGTGAGGTCGAGCTTGAAGTCGCCGGTGTGGAGGATCGTGCCGGCCGGTGTGAAGTACGCGGTGGCCATCGAGTGCGGGACGGAATGCGTGACGGGGACGAACTGGCAATCGAACGGCCCGATGCGTCGCCGCTCGCCGTCGGCGACCGGAACGAACTCGGTGCGGTCCAGCATGCCCGCCTCCTCGATGCGCCCGCGCGCCATGGCCAAGGAGAGCTCCGTGCCGTAGATCGGCACCGCGACGTCCCGGAGGAGATAGGCGAGTCCGCCGGCGTGGTCCTCGTGCGCGTGGGTCAGGATGACGCCCTCGACGCGGTCGGCGTTCTCGCGCAGGTACGTGAAGTCAGGGAGCACGAGGTCGACGCCAGGCATGTCGGGATCGGGGAACATGAGCCCGCAGTCCACGACGAGGATCCGGCCGTCGACTTCGAGGCAGAAGCAGTTCCTGCCGATCTCACCCAGGCCGCCCAGAAAGACGATCCGCACCGAATCGCTCATCGGGCTGATGCTAGTTATCGCACCCGCCCGACGAGCGCCGGTGACGGCTTGTGTCGCGAACTACGCGGTTGCGGCGCGGTCCTTCGCGACCTCGTCGAGCGCCGCGTACTCCTCGCCGGTGTCCTCGAG
>JBKOZX010000385.1:0-8752 GCA_046726115.1 Actinomycetota bacterium
GTACGGACCGCCCGAGTCGCTCGTCGTCGAGGACGTCGCCGACCCGGTGCCGGGAGAACGTCAGGTCGTCGTCGACGTCAAGGCGTGCGCGGTCAACTTCCCCGACGTCCTCATCATCCAGAACCTCTACCAGTTCAAGCCGCCACTCCCCTTCTCGCCGGGGGCCGAGATCGCCGGCGTCGTGAGCTCGGTCGGCTCCGCGGTCGACGGCGTCCAGGTCGGCGATCGGATCTTCGCGTCGACCGGGTGGGGTGGCCTCGCCGAGAAAATCGCGATCGACGCGGGCTCGCTGATCCCGATCCCGGACGGCATCGACTTCGCCGCCGCGTCGTCGTTCTTGTACGCCTACGGCACCTCGCACTACGCCCTCAAGGACCGCGGACATCTCCGGCCCGGCGAGACGCTGGTCGTGCTCGGCGCCGCCGGCGGCGTTGGGCTCGCGGCCGTCGAGCTCGGCGCGCTCATGGGTGCGGCCGTCATCGCGGCGGCGTCGAGCGACGACAAGCTGGAACTCTGTCGGGAGTACGGCGCTTCGGGGACGATCAACTACGCGACCGAGGACCTCAAGCTGCGCATTCGCGAGCTCACCGGCGGCGTCGGTGCCGACGTCGTCTACGACCCGGTCGGCGGTCCGTACAGCGAGCCCGCACTGCGATCCACGGCGTGGGAGGGCCGATTCCTGGTCATCGGCTTTGCCGCCGGCGACATCCCCGCGATTCCGCTGAACCTCACGCTGCTCAAGGGCTGCGAGATCGTCGGCGTGTTCTGGGGTGCGTTCGTCGGGCGGGACCCCGAGCGACACCGTCGCAACGTCGAAGAGCTCATCGGCTGGTGGCGCACCGGGCGACTTCGCCCGCACGTGTCCTCTACGTATCCGCTCGAACGGGCCGGCGAGGCGATCCGCGAGCTCGCCGATCGCAAGGCGAAGGGCAAAGTGGTCGTCACCGTCGGCGACGGGTAGCTCGCGGCGGTCCGCTTCCGTCGAGCTCGGCGGCGATGCGGGCGGCTTGGGCGACGAGGTCGCGGCCGCGGGAGGGCTCCGGCGCTTCCGCCGCAGCTCGTTCAGGGCCGCTGGTTCACGTTCACGAGCCGCCCCTGGACGGCGATCCCGCCGCCCGGGTTGCGCCCGGCGTGATCGGCGGCGAGGAGGCCGTCGCGAATCGTGGCGCCGGGCGCCACATGAATCGCCGGGCCCTGCGACGGCGTCGTTTGGCCGTCGGAGAACCAGTTCCCTTCGATCTGCACGTTCTCGACGTCGTTCGTCAGCTGGATCGCGGGGCCGCGATCACGTCGACCGTTGGCGACGAGGTGGTTGCCTCGGACGACGAACGTCGTCCCGCCACTCGCCCCGGTGACGGCGATTCCCGCGGAGCCGTTGTCGGCGACCTCGTTGTCCACGACCGAGATCTTCGTCAGCGGGGCTGTGAGCGCGTCGAGTTGCAGCCCGGTTCCGCCGTTGCCGCGAGCTCGATTGCCGACGACGCGGTAGCCGGACGCCCCGTCGTTCTTCGTCGCCGCCAGGATGACACCGTGCTCATGGTTGTCAGCAAAGAGCGAGTCACGCACTTCGCCGTCCTGTCCCGGTGTCCCGAGCTCTGATTGACCGCACGCGAAGCCGCTCTTGCCGTTCCTCTGGGACGTCGAGCCCTGCACGGTCATGCCGCGGCAGCCCGAATCGAGGATCCCGTGCTGGCCGTTCCCTGTTGCCACGGAGTCGAGGACGCGCACGCCCGTCGGCAGGTACGGCATGCCCGGCTGATGCTCGAAGAAGATTCCGTGCGATCCGCAGTCGGTGGCGCGGCAGCGCCGCACCGTCACGTCCTCGACCGGCGTTGCACCGGTCCCGATGCCGATGCCCGCGCCCCCTCCGGCACCCGGGCGATACCCGCGCCCGCAGCGGCGCACGGTGACGCGGTCGACCAGGACTCGCCGCAGGAAGTCGATACCCAGACCGGTAGCCGGGACGTCCTGGATCGTCAGATCTCGAAACACCACATCGACCATGTGGTCGATGAAGATTCCCTTGCGCGCGGTGTCGTACGGCGCCGGCGGCATCGCCGCGCCGTCGATGCCGAACCGCTCGAATCGCGCGCTCCGGAACGGATCGTCGGTGCTGTACGCGCGGTCGCTGGTGATCACGCTTCCCGTCACCTCAACCGGGCGCAACACAGATGCAGTTGACCCGGCCCCCACGAGACTCACACCGCTCGCCCAGACCAACGGCCGGCTCGTGCGGTACACGCCGCGGTCCAACCGGACCACACCGCCCCCGAGCGATCGCGCCCGGTCGTGCGCGGCCTGAATCGCGTCGGTGTCGTCACGGTGCCCGTCGCCACGGGCGCCGTGGTCCCGCACCCGCACCTCGCGTTGGTGCCCGTGCTTCGCCGTGAACGCGAGCGACAGCGCCGCGCCGCCCGCAACGAACAGGAACTTGCGTCGGCTGAGCTCGCGCACCGGCACAACCTAGGCAGGGACCGTGCCGATATCGGCCATCGTGCCCCCGCATGCCCGGATAGCCGGGCGTATGTCATCTCCGCCCGGAGCCGTTGGCCGTGCCGAGCTCCGCCAGCCGCCGCTCGAACAGTCGCCGCTCGGCGTCGTCGTGCACCAGCGCCAACGCACGGCGGTACGCGTCGCGGGCCTCGTCGGTTCGACCGAGGCGGTGGAGCAGCTCACCCCGTGTCGAGTGCACGTAGCGATAGTCGTCGAGGGCGAGCTGATCGACGATGCGGAGGCCCGCCTCCGGACCATCGGCCTCGGCGACCGCCACGGCCCGGTTCAGCTCGACGATCGGCGAGTCGGTGAGGCGGGCGAGCTCGCCGTAGAGCGCTGCGATCTGCGCTAGGTCGCGTGGCGCGTCGGCGTGCAGGGAGGCGATCGCCGCCTGCACGACGTAGGGGCCGCGTCCGCCGAGAGCGAGGGCGCGGTCGAGGACCGCCCGCCCGGCGGCGATCTGTTCCGTGTCCCAGAGCGAGCGATCCTGGTCGGCGAGCAGCACGAGGTCGCCGTCCCGAAACCGCGCCTCGCGGCGGGAGTCGTGGAGCAGCATCATCGCCAGCAGACCGTGCGCCTCCGGCTCATCGGGCATCAGCGTGGCGAGCGCGCGCCCGAGCCACAGCGCCTCGGCCGCCAGGTCGCCCCGGCCGCTGTAGCCCTCGTTGAAGATCAGGTACACGACCGCGAGCACGGCGGCGAGCCGCTCGGGCAACAGGTGGTCGGGAGGCACCCGGAACGGGATACCGGCGGCCTTGATCTTGCGCTTCGCCCGTACCAGCCGCTGCGCCATCGTCGGCTCGGAGACCAGGAAGGCGCGCGCGATCTCGTCGGTGGTGAGGCCGCCGAGAGTCCGCAGCGTGAGGGCCACCTGGGCGTCGATGGCGAGAGCCGGATGACAGCAGGTGAAGATGAGCTCGAGTCGCTCGTCCGGAAACGTCGTCGTGTCCATCGTGTCCTCCGCTGCCTCCGCCTGGGACAGACCCGTCTTCGCCGCCTTTGTCTGATCGCGGCGAATGAGATCGATGGCTCGGTTGCGCGCCGTCGTCACCAGCCACGCGCGCGGGTTGGTCGGGTATCCGTCGCGCGGCCAGCGCTCCGCGGCGATCGCGAACGCCTCCTGCGCGGCCTCCTCGGCGAGGTCGAAGTCGCCGAGGAAACCGATCAGTGTTGCGAGCACACGTCCCCACTCGTCACGGAAGGTCTGCTCGAGAATCGCTACCACTCCATGATCGGACGCACCTCGATCCCGCCGCCGAGGCGGGCTGCGGGAATCCGAGCTGCGAGCTCGATCGCCGCGTCGAGGTCGTCGGCCTCGTAGACGAGGTAGCCGTTGAGCGCTTCCTTGGTGTCGACGAACGGGCCGTCGGTCGTGATCGTCGTACCGTCCTGCACCCGGACGGTGGTGGCCGTCTCGGGAGGCTGCAGGCCGTTGCCGGGAGTGACACCCGGCGTCTCGTTGATCGCCTTGTAGTCGGCGTAGACCGCCCGCTGCTCGTCTTGCGAGAGCGTCGCCCACGCCTCTGGGTCCAGGGGCGTCGGCGTGGTGCCCTGGTGGATCATCAGCATGTACTTCATCGCTTCCTCCTCCTCAGGATGGTCTCCCGTGAGACGAACTGGGGGTGAGGAAATCGACAGCTCTGCACCGAAGACCCACGCATTCTTTGGCTCACGTGGGGAACGACTCGCCCACCAGCTCCTCGGAGCGAGCCCAGAGGGCCCTCGCGGCGTCGGGGTCGAGCGCGTATGCAAAGACCCCGTCGCGGCCGCTCGGGTCGTCGGTCACGCCCTCGGTGTCCAAGCCCGCGGACGCGCCCGTGATCAGGACCCACTGTCCCGACAGGTCGACACCATCCAGCACCTCGTCTGTGGTCGACTCGCGCCCGAAGCTCATGCTGCAAGCCTCGCGCCGGAACGCCGTGCGTGTGGTCAGTCCCGGATCGAGGCGTACGCGCCAGTGAGGAAGTCGAGCGCGACGTCGGGTGGACGAGGCGACGTCCAAGCCGCGTTCGTCAACAAGATGGTGATCATCTGCTCGGACGGGTCGTTACGCCAGATCGTGCCGAGCCCGCCGTCCCACCCGTACTGACCCACCGGCGCGGCCGGGTGGTCGCGTCGTGTGACGACGGTGACGCCGAAGCCCCAGCCGCGGGAGTCGAAGTCGTCGGGGAAGAAGCCGCTGACCGCTTTCTGCTCGGGGGTGAGGTGATCGCTCGTCATCGTCTCCACCGACGACCGCGACAGGATCGGTGCCCCGCCTCGCAGCAGCATCTCGGCGAAGGCGAGGTAGTCGTCCGCGGTCGACACGAGCCCGGCGCCCCCGGAGGGGAACGCGGGCGGCGCGCTCCACTGACCCGTCGGAGGGTCGTACAGCGTCAGGGCTCCGGTCTCGGGATCGGTGGCATAGAGAGTGGTGAGCCGGTCCACACCGGCGGCGGGCACCCAGAACGCGGTGTCCTTCATGCTGAGCGGCTCGAAGACGCGTTCGCGCAGGAATGCCTCGAACGGCTGTCCCGACGCGCGCGCGATCAGCACGCCGAGCACGTCGGCGCCGGTGTGGTACAGCCACCGCTCCCCCGGCTGGGCCATGAGCGGCAGCGTCGAGAAGCGGCGCATCCACTCGTCGGGCTCGGGCGGCAACGACGGCTGAGGCGGTCCAACACTGAGCTGCAGCGGAGCGGCGGCGTCGTTCACCGGGCTGGGCCCGAAGTACCCGCCGAAGCCCATCCGGAACGTGAGCAGGTCACGCACGGTGATCGGTCGATTGGCGGGAACCGTGTCGTCCACCGGTCCGTCGATGCGGCGCACGACCTGTCGCTCGGCGAGCTCGGGTAGGAGCCGGTCGACGGGCTCGTCGAGGCGCACGACGCATTCCTCGAGCAGGATCATCGTGGCGACGGCGGTGATCGGCTTGGTCATCGACGAGATACGGAAGATCGTGTCGCTCCGCATCGGAACGTCACCGTCGACGGCGGTCGCGCCGATCACGTCCACGTGCGCCTCGCCCCGCCGGCTCACGACCGAGACCACGCCGGACGCGTCGCCAAGCTCGACGCGCCGCGCCAAGATGTCGTGGAGACGGGAAAGACGGTCCGCGGACAGCCCTGCGCCGCTCATCGCGAAGTCAGACCCTCGTGCTGCCCCGAGACTCATCGGCCAATCGGCTCCGGGCGCACGAGCCAGACCCTAGCGATCCGGGCCTTTGATGATGCGTCAACAAAACGCTACGATGCATTCGTGGCGAGACCGCGGCGGCTCGACGAGCCCCAGAGACGCCTCTGGAAGGCGTATCGCGACCTGTACCAGGGGCTGTCCGACGCGCTGCAGGAACAGCTGCTGCGCGACGCGAGCTTGTCGGGATCGGAGTACGGGGTGCTGGTGACGCTGTCCCACTCCCCAGATGGCGTGCTGCGGGCCCGTGAGATCGGCACAGAGCTCGGCTGGGGCCGCAGTCGCCTGTCGCATCTCGTCCGACGCATGGAGAAACGGGGCCTCGTCACCCGCGAGGAATGCCCGGAAGATGCCCGGGGCTCGATGGTGCGACTGACCGACGCCGGCACGGCCGCGGTCGAAGATGCGGCTCCGGAGCACTCGGAGGCCATCCGTCGCTACTTCTTCAATGCGTTGTCGAAGGAGGAGCTCGGGACGCTCGAGGTCGTGTTCGACCGTCTGCTCGACAACCTCGCGCGCAGCAAGTCGTGACCGAGCGATGAGCGCCGGACCCGGCAGTGCCGTCAGTGAGTCCCGAGCGGGCGCGCTGCACATCGCCGGTTCAGCCGTCGTCTTGGGAACGGCGCGCCTCGGTGAGGGATCACTCCTCGCGCAAGGTGCGGTCATTCGCTCCTCCGGCACGGGCGTCGAGGTCGGGACCGGATCGGCGGTCATCGAGAACTCCGTGGTCGTCGGCAACTCCACGATCCCGACCATCATCGGGCGTCGCACGACGTTCGGGCACCGCTGCAAGGTGATCGGCGCAACCGTGGGCGACCTCTGCGAGATCGGGAACGCCTCGATCCTCATGCCCGGCGCCACCGTCGGAGACCGCGTCTTCCTCGGCGAGGGAACCCTCGTTCCCCCGGGGACGACGCTGCCGAGCAACGTCGTGGCCGTTGGCCGGCCGGCACGCGTTGTCCGAACCGCATCGGACGACGATCTCCGTCGCCTCACCGCTTTGCGCGACGGCGACCTCTCCGTCCCGCCGCCGACGGCAATCACCATCGAGAACCGACAGGAGGCCATTCACATGCGCCAGCTGTACGCGTACCGAGACACCCTCCCGACCATCGCCGCGTCGGCCGCCCTGTTCCCCACGGCCGAGATCACGGGCGACGTCGTCGTCGGCGAACGCACGATCATCGGCGCCGGCGTCAAGATCATCGGCGACTCGCACGGGCCGGTACGCATCGGCAGCGACGTCCAGATCCTCGAGAACACCGTCTTGCACCTGCTCCCCGACAACGACCTCATCCTCGACGACGGCGTCATCGTCGGCCCCGGGGCCATGATCCACGGCTGTCGCATCGGCGCCGGGTCTGTCATCGAACCGGGCGCGATCGTCTGCGACACGAGCGTGCTCGGCGCCGGCTGCGTCGTGCGCGCCGGGGCCGTGGTGAAGCAACGCTCACGGTTCCCGGCCGGCACCGAGATCGACGGCTTCCCCGCCGTCGGCGTCGGACGCGTCCCCGAGGCGCCCCCGATGCCGAGCTGGGCGCTGCGACGCGACGATCTTCCCGTCCCGACACCTGGCGGACCGGTCCAGTGACGACCGTGCGTCACGTCGCCCGCGCCGTCGGCTCGACCGGCTCCACCGTGCCCGCGTTCCGGGTCGACCTACGGATCGGCGCGCACGAGCTTGTCGCCGACGAGGCCGCCGCTGCCGGCGGCGGCGACCTCGGGCCCTCGCCGTTCGGGCTCCTACTTAGCGGTCTGGCGGCGTGCACGGCGATGACCTTGCGCATGTACGCGGAACGGAAAGGCTGGGAGCTGACCACCATCAGTGTCGACGTCCGCTACAACATCGCCGACGACGAGCCCGGCGCGATCGACCGCACGATCACCGTGCCGAGCGATCTTCCTGTCGAGCAGCGCGACCGTCTCGCCGACATCGCCGAGCGGACCCCGGTGACCCTCGCCGTACGCGGTGGCACGCCGATCACCACGACGTTCCGCTCCGCTGGAACTCATTGACGGGCGCTTCAGTCGGTGATCGTCGCGAGGTGCTCGTGCACGGAGCGCACCGCGCTCGAGCCTTCCCCGACCGCGGCGGCGACCCGCTTCAGTGAGCCGCTGCGCACATCACCGACTGCGAACACGCCCGGCACCGACGTTTCGAACGGCAACGGGTGCCGACCCGCGAACACCGGACCGCTGCTGATCTCATCCGGTAAGGAGCGATCGGTGAGGATGAAACCTTTCACGTCGAGCTCCAACGCGCCCCCCAACCACGCGGTTGCAGGTTCGGCGCCGTTGAAGCAAAAGAGCCCCGAGCAAGCGACGGTACGGCGCTCGGCGGTGGGCGTGTGTTCCAGGGTGTCGTGGTCGAGGTGAGCATCGCCCGCGAGGCCGCGCACTTCGGTTTCGGTCAACAGCTCGACGCGCGGTTCGGCGTCGATCCGCTCGATGAGGTACTGCGACATGCTCTGCGCGAGCGTGTCTCTTCTGATCACGATCGATACGCGACTTCCCTGTGACGCGAGGTAGATCGCGGCCTGGCCGGCGGAGTTGCCCCCGCCGACCACGATCACGGGCAGACCACTACAGATCCGGGCTTCGAGATCCGTCGCTGCGTAGTAGACCCCGGCGCCCTCGAACCGCTCGAGATCGTCGACCGCGAGCCGTTGGTAACGCGCGCCCGACGCGATGATCACCGTGCGGCACGGGATCTCGCTGCCGTCGGCGAGCGCAATCACGTGGAACCCCTCCCCCACTCGCAAGCCGGCGACCTCGCACGGCGCGTTCAGGCGCGCGCCGAGCCGTTGCGCCTGGATCGCGGCACGCGACGTGAGCTCTACGCCGGAGACGCCATTCGGGAATCCGACGTAGTTCTCGATGCGCGAGCTCGCACCGGCCTGTCCACCCGTGGAGACAGCGTCGAGCGACACCGTGTTGAGTCCTTCCGAGGCCCCGTACACCGCGGCAGCCAGTCCGGCCGGACCACTCCCCACGACCACCAGGTCGAACATGTATCCCGGCGCCTGCCGAAACGTGAGTCCGAGATGCTCGGCGAGCTCGCCCGCGGACGGGCGGCGCAATACCGCCG
>JBKOZX010000386.1:0-4959 GCA_046726115.1 Actinomycetota bacterium
GAGACAGACCTACCTCGGCAACACGTTCACGTCGTCGAACTACGTGTCGAACATCTTGTTCGAGTTGCTCGCGGCGGGTGCGCTCTCGGCGGTGCTCGTCCCCACGCTGGTGGACCTGCTCGAGCGCCCGGACGAACCGGAGGCCGAGCGCCTGGCGGGAAGCGTGCTCGGCCGCGCGCTCGTGGGCTTGGGCGTCGTCACGGTCATCGGCGTCGCGGCGGCGCCGTGGTTGGCGCGCGTGCTCGCCAGCGGCGTCAGCGATCCAACGATCGCCGCGCAGCAGGAGGACCTCGCCACGTTCCTGCTGCGGTTCTTCGTCCCACAGGTGCTGTTCTACGCGGTCGGGACGGTTGCCATCGCCGTCCTCTACGCGAAGAAGCGTTTCGTGGTCACCGCGATCGCGCCGATCGGCAACACCGTCCTCATCGTCGCCGGCCTGGTCGTGTTCCGCCTGCTCTCTGGTGGGGACACGAGCCTCGACCTGTCTGTGGCGGAGGAGCTCACCCTGGCGCTCAGCGCGACCCTCGGTGTGGTGGCCTTCGTCGCCGTGCCGACGATCGCGCTCCACCGCACCGGCTTCCGCCTCCGCCCCCGTCTCGGGCGTCGCGACCCGGCGGTGAGCCGACTCATGCGACTGTCGGGATGGGCGGTCCTCCAGCACGCGCAGATCGGTTTGCTGCTCGGGGCGGCCATCATCTTCGGCAACTCCGTCGCGGGGGGCACGGTCGCGTACCAGGTGGCGTGGGTCTTCTTCCTCGCCCCGTACGCAGTCCTCGCCCAGCCGATCCACACGGCCATCCACAATGAGCTCTCGCTCGATGCCGCCCGCAACGACTACGACGCGTTCGCCCGCTCGCTGCGATGGGCGCTCGACGCCATGGCGATGCTCGTCGTTCCGGTGTCGGCGGCGATGATCGCACTCGCCCGACCGGGGATGACCGTCTTCGCGTTCGGCGAAGCGAGTCACAACGGTGTCGCGCTTCTCGCGGCTGGTGTCGCCGCGCTCGCGATCGGGCTGTTCCCGTACAGCGCGTTCCTGACGCTCGCCCGCGCGTATTACGCCTTGGGGGACAGTCGGACCCCAGCTGTCGTCGCCCTGCTGACCGGAGTCGCCGGAGTCGTGGCGATGGGCGTCGGCGTTCTCTTGACCGATGGCGCAGCGCGAGTGGCCGCGCTCGGCATCGGGCACACCGTCGCGTATGCGATCGGTGCAGTGGTCCTGATGGTCGGACTGTCGCGCCGAACGGGTCACGCGATCGTGCCGTGGGCGCTGCCGCGCGCACTGGCATGGTCGGCGGTGCTCGGCGTCGCGGCGTGGTGGACCGCCTACACACTCGATCCCTCGGGGCGTGTCGCCAATGCCGTGCTCTGTGTCGTGATCACGGTCGCCGGCGGCGCGCTGTATGTCCTCGGCGTCCGCGCCACGGGAGGGCGCGTCACACGCGGTCGCACGGTCGAGCCCGACGTCACCGATCTCGAGCCCGACAGCGCCGAGGTCGACGCGTGAGGCGCGCCGCGGCGGCGGCCCTCGTCGCCGCAGTCGTCGCAACGGTAGTGGCCATCGGGAGCTCCGGTACGGCCGCGGCGCGGAAGGGCGATCCGACCGCACGCCGGCTGTTGATCGTCTCCCTCCCCGCCGTGAACTGGAAGGACGTGAACGCCCGCGACCTGCCACACCTGAACCAGCTCCTCGACCAATCGGCGGTGGCCGACCTCACGACACGCACGGTCGACCGCGTGACGCGACTCTCCGACGGCTACGTCACCATCGGCACGGGCACGCGGGCCGTCGGAGGCCCGCCCCAGACCCCGACCGACGGCGAGGGATTCGAGGTCGGCGAGCCGTTCGGCGCCTACTCCGCGGGGCAGGTCTTCACCCGTCGCACGGGCCACAAGCCCGGCGACGGGCTCGTGAACCTCGGTCTCGGCGGCATCGTGGACAGAAACAAGCAGCAGCTTTTCGACGCCAAGGTCGGCGAGCTCGGCGACAAGCTCGCGAACGCGGGGTGGTCGCGCTCCGTGATCGCAAACGGTGACGGCACGGATCCCGAACAGCTACCCGCCGGGTCCTACCGGAGGCAGGCCGTGTCGGGGCTCATGGGATCCGACGGTCGGGTGCCCGAGGGCGCAGTCGGACCCGAGCTCCTCGTCCCCGACGCGCAGGCACCGTTCGGGCTGCGGTACAACAACGCCGCTGTCCTCCGCGCGTTCCGCAACACGTGGAAGGACCAGTCGGTCGTGCTCGTCGAGGCGTCCGACCTCGTCCGCCAGGACGCATACCGCCAGTTCGCCACGACCTCCCAACGAGGTGTCCTCCTCGACCAGGCATTGAAACGCACCGACGCGCTCGTCGGCGGACTGCTCCGCGACGTCGATCCCACGCGCGACGCAGTGATGGTCGTCGGCCCTGCGCACGCGCAGCGCGAGGTGCAGCTCACCATTGCCTCCCTGCGTGCACCGGGCGTGAAGCCCGGCCTGCTGCGTTCGGGCACGACTCGGCGCGCGGGCTTCGTGCAGCTCGTCGACATCGCGCCGACGATCCTCGAGCGCGTTGGGCTCAAGGTGCCCTCCTCGATGGAGGGCAGCGCCGTCGAGGTGGCGGGCCAAGGCGGGTCGGCGTCCGACCGGCGCACACTCCTTGCGGATGCCGATGCCGCCGCCACGTTCCGCGACGACCGCGTCGGCGTCATCCCCGTCGTGTTCCTCATCGCCGAGGGGATGCTCGCGGTCGGCGCGCTCATTTGGCTCGCCCGCTCGGGCCCGAGCCGGCTCAGAAGCGCGGTGCGCTTGGGCGCCCTGGCGGCGCTGGCGTTCATACCGGCCGTCCTCCTGGCGCGACTCTTTCCGTTCGAGAACTGGGGCGACGCCGCGTACTGGCCGTTCCTCGTGGGCGTGTCGTTCGGGCTGGCGGCGGTCTTCGCGCTCGCCGGGCGGCGCCACCCGCTCGATCCGCTCGTCCTTGCGCTCGGCACGATCGTCGTCGTCCTGATCGTCGACGTCCTGATCGGCACGCCGCTGCAGTTCAACAACCCGTTCGGGTACTCGCCCAAGGTCGCGGGGCGGTTCGCGGGATTTGGGAACCTCGGATACTCCGCCCTCGGTGCGGCTGCGGTGTTGCTCGCCGGGCTGCTCACGCATCGAATCGGTGGTCGTCGCGGCGCGTACATCGCAACGGGCATGCTCGTCGTCGTGTTCATCGCCGACGGTGCACCGTTCTGGGGCGCCGACGTCGGCGGCGTCTTGTCGATGCTCCCGTCGTTCGCGGTCACCGCGTATCTGCTGCTCGGATTGCGCCTGCGGCTCCGCACCATCGTCCTCAGCATGGTCGCCGCGCTCACCATGGTCATGGCGTTCGGGTTGATCGACTTGACTCGTCCCGCCGACCAGCGCACGCACCTCGGACGCCTGTTCGAAACCACGGGATCGGAGGGTTTCTCGGGCCTCTGGACGGTGATCCAGCGCAAGATCTACGAGAACCTGTCCGTCCTGTTCACCTCCACGTGGCTGCTCATGGTGCTCCTGGTGCTGGGGTTCCTCTTCTACCTTTACACCCGGCGCAGGGAACGGCTGCAAGCGATCGTCGAGTGGGTGCCCGAGCTCCGCGCCTCGTTCATCGGCTTCGCGATCATCGCCGTCCTCGGGTTCGGCTTGAACGACTCGGGGATCGCGATCCCGGGCATGATGCTCAGCGTTCTGAACGCCGCCATCATCACGCTGCTTGTAGCGACGCGGCCGCGAGTGCCGCCCGCTGATCGCACACCCGCCGATACCGAACCGGCGCGGGTGCCCGCGCGCGCGTGAGCGTTGTCGTCGGCATCCTCGTCGGCGTGCTGACGGCGTGGTTCCTGCGCCTCGCCGGCCGGGAGATGCTCGAGTTCCCTGCGCTCGAGCGCACCAACTACCGCGGGCATCCGCTGCCGACCGCCGGGGGCATCATCATCGTCCTGACCGTCCTCGTCATCGAGGCCGGCCGCGCGATCGCGGGCGCCGCGGGCATCGGCGACGAGCCCGGCTTGACCCTGTCCCGCAGCCTCGTGCTGTTCGCGGTGTTCGGGTTCGGCTTCCTCGGCTTCGTCGACGACCTTCTCGGCGCGGGCGGAGATCGCGGCTTCCGCGGCCACGTACGCGCGCTGGCCCAGGGCCGGCTCACGACCGGGTTCGTGAAGCTCTTCGGCGGCGCCGGCGTCGCCGTCGTGCTCGTCGCCACGCCCGGGTTCGCGAGCGGCCGGCGGCTCATCACCGACGCCGTGCTGATCGCCCTGGCGGCCAACTTCGCCAACCTGCTCGACCTCGCGCCGGGCCGCCTGATCAAGGTGGCATGGGTCGTGTACCTGCCCCTGGCGATCGTGCTGGGAACCGGTGCGGTCGGGATCGCGCTCGCGCCGGTGATGGGCGCCGCGCTCGGGCTGCTTCCGGACGACCTCGGCGAGCGCCTGATGCTGGGCGACACCGGCGCCAACGTCATCGGCGCCGTGCTCGGCCTCGGCGTCGTCCTCGGCCTCGGAACGGGACCGAGGACAGGAGCACTGATCGCGCTGATCGTGTTGAACGTGCTCGCCGAGGTCGTGTCGTTCAGCCGTGTGATCGACCGCGTGCGGCCGCTCCGGGCTTTCGACCGCCTCGGTCAGCGACCCGAGCGCCGCCACGCTTGAGGCAGACGCGTTCAGGGACGGCAGTCAGGCTTTTCGTACAGCACCCGGGGCCCGCCGTAGCGCGCCACGATCTGGTAACCGGCGTCTACGAGGCGGGGGCCGAGATCGAGATCGCCGTAGCGCGACGTCCAGACGAGCACTCCGCACACATCGGGCTTGGCCGCCGCGTTCCCGAGCTTCGCCGCCGTGATCTGACCCTGCTGGATGCGCTTGATCGACGAGTCGTCGAGGTACGGATCGGTGAGGCGCCCCGCGCGCCAGAGGAACCCGGGCTCGTCGCTGATGGCGAGGGTGCCGGCAGGAAGGC
>JBKOZX010000387.1:0-7933 GCA_046726115.1 Actinomycetota bacterium
CCGTAGCTACGGGGGCATGGGACTCGACATGCAGCCCGTACTCGACCGCAGCGACCTGTACTCGCGCGAGGGGAAGAGTCAGCACGCGTTCTGCATCCACATCGACCGCGACGGCGACGTGCGGGTCCTGTGCAATATCGAGCGCAACGAGCGTTGGACGGAGACCATGCTCCACGAGTTCGGCCACGCCGCATACGACCGCGAGCTCGACGGCTCGCTCCCGTGGCTGCTGCGTGCGCCGGCCCACGCGCTCACGACCGAGGGCGTCGCCATGCTGTGCGGCAGGCTCGCGCGCGACCCGAGCTGGCTGACAACCGTCGCCGGGGTTGACGCTGCCGAGGTCGAGAACCTGGCGCCACGCCTGGCCGAGGCGCGACGCGCCGCGCTGCTCGTCTTCGCCCGGTGGGTGCTCGTGATGACGCACTTCGAGCGCGGGCTGTACGCCGATCCCGACGCCGACCACGACACGCGCTGGTGGGACCTGGTCGAGCAGTTCCAGCTGGTACGCCGACCCGACGGTCGCCACTCGCCCGACTGGGCGGCGAAGATCCATCTCACGGTCGCGCCCGTCTACTACCAGAACTATCTCTACGGCGAGCTCGTCGCGTCGCAGCTCCAGGCCACGCTCGAGTCGCGGGCGGGCGGCATCGTCGAACGCCCCGAGGCCGGGCGACTGCTGGTCGAGGAGTTCTTCCGTCCCGGTGCCTCGATGCGGTGGGACAAGCTCGTCGAGCACGCCACCGGCGAGCCGCTCACCGCCACGCATCTCGCGCGCCAGCTCGCCGCCTGAGGCGATGGACCTCGGACTGCACGACCGCGCGATCTGCATCGCCGGCGGTTCGCGCGGCATCGGTCGCGCCGCCGCCGACCTGCTCGCCGCCGAAGGCTGCCGGGTCGCAGTGCTCGGCCGCACCGACGCCGGTGTGCGCGAGGCGGAAGACGAGCTGCTCGCATCGGGCGCACCCGACGCCGTCGGCCTGCAGTGCGACCTCCTCGACACCGGAGAGGTCGAAGCCACGTTCACGTTCCTCGACGAGCGGTGGGGCGAGCTCAACGCCCTCATCAACGCGGCGGGGCCGTCGCGCGTCGGTGGGCTCGACGACCTCACCGAGAACGAGTGGCTCGAGGACTTCGACGTGGGCGTGCTGACGATGATCCGCACCGTCCGCGCCGCGCTTCCCCTGCTCCGTAAGGCGACGTTCGCCCGGATCGTGAACCTCGCCGAGGCATCGATCCGGCACCAGAGCCCCGGGCTCATCGCGCACACCGCGGCCAACGCGGCGATGGCGAGCGCGTCGAAGAACCTGGCCCGCGCCCTCGCGCCCGAGGGCATCCTCGTGAACACGGTGTGCCCGGGCACGGTGATGTCGCCCGCCCTCGAGGACTACATGGCCGAGGCGGATACGAGCGGGCTTCCCGAAGGCCCGCTCGAGGCCGCGTACTCGGCCATGGTGCGCGACTTCGGCGGCCCTAATGACCTCGGGCGCGTCGGCCTCCCCGAGGAGGTCGCCGCCATCACCGTGTTCCTGTGCTCGGAGGCCGCGAGCTTCGTCTCCGGTGCGACGATCCCCGTCGACGGCGGCACCGATTTCTGATGTGCGACACGAATGTGCGTCTCGGCGGCGGGCGCACATTGTTCGGCAAGAACTCCATCGACGCCGGCCTCGCGAAGCTCGAGGCGTGACTTCACCCCTGTCGCTCCCCGCCACTAGGTTCAGCGGCCCATGCACTACAACCTCGCCGACCTCTGGGAGAAGGTGGTCGACACCGTCCCCGACCGGGAGTCGCTGATCTGCGGCGACCGGCGCCTGAGCTATGCCGAGGCCGACGAACGGGCCAACCGTCTCGCCCACCACCTCGCCGACCGAGGCGTCGGCGCCGGTGACCACGTCGGCCTCTACCTCTACAACGGCACCGAGTACCTCGAAGGCATGATCGCGGCGTTCAAGCTGCGTGCCGTCCCCATCAACGTCAACTACCGCTACGTCGAAGAGGAGCTCCGCTACCTGCTCGACGACTCGGACGCCAAGGCCGTCGTGTTCCACCGCGAGTTCGCACCCAAGCTCGAGGCCGTGCACGGCAAGCTCCCGCAGCTCACCTCGTTCGTCGCGGTCGAAGACGGATCCGGTGCCCCGCTCGACGCCCTGTCCGCGGTCCAGTACGAGGAGGCGCTCGCTGCCGCGTCACCCGAGCGCGATTTCGGCGACCGTTCTCCCGACGACCTGTACATCCTCTACACGGGCGGCACGACCGGCATGCCCAAGGGTGTGATGTGGCGAGCCGAAGACATCTTCTTCGGCGCGCTCGGAGGCGGCGGGATCGGCAACGAGATCACGTACCCCGAAGAGATCGCCGAACGCGCCCGTGAGGGCCGGACACGCTGCCTGCCCGCGTGCCCGTTCATGCACGGGACCGCGCATTGGATGGCATTCAGCGCGCTGTTCACCGGCGGCGCCGTCGTCATCTCCCCCGACCGCCATCTCGATCCGGCCCGCCTCTGGGAGCTCGTCGCCCGCGAGCAGGTGAACTTCCTCGTGATCGTCGGCGACGCGTTCGCCCGGCCGCTGGTCGAGGCGCTCGACGGGCTGGACCCGTCCGTCGATGTGTCGTGCTGCACTGTCATCCTCTCGGGCGGCGCCATCCTCTCGCCGTCGGTCAAGACGAGCCTGGCCGAGAAGCTCCCCGCCAGCCTCATCGTCGACGGGTACGGATCGTCGGAGTCCGGCGGCCAAGGGCAGTCGATCACGTCGGCGGGTGCGACCGTGCACGAGGTGCCGCGCTTCTTCGTGAACGACGAGACCACCGTCCTCGACGACGACCACCGGCCCGCCGGCGTCGGTGTGGTCGGCAAGCTCGCCCGCCGCGGCAGGATCCCGATCGGCTACTACAAGGACGACGCGAAGACGGCCGCGACGTTCCCGGTCGTGGACGGTGTGCGGTGGTCGGTGCCGGGCGACCACGCCCGCATCGAACAGGACGGCACCATCACGCTGCTGGGCCGGGGGTCGGTCTCGATCAACACCGGCGGCGAGAAGGTGTACCCCGAGGAGGTCGAAGCGGCGCTGAAGGGCCACCCCGCCGTGTTCGACGCCGTCGTCGTCGGCGTGCCCGACAGCCGGTGGGGCGAGCGCGTCGTCGCCGTCGTGCAAGCGCGCGCGGGCGAGAAGCCGGAGCTCGACGAGCTCGACGCGCACGTCCGCCGTCACGTCGCCGGATACAAGGCGCCGCGCGAGGTCGTACTCGTCGACGAGATCGTGCGCTCGCCGTCGGGCAAGCCCGACTACCGGTGGGCGAAGGCGGCCGCGTCCGAACGCCTCGGGATCGGCGCCGCGCGCTAGCCGATACCCTCGGTGCGGTGAACCGCCTCGCGGGGGAAACGAGCCCGTACCTGCGGCAGCACGCGGATAACCCGGTCGATTGGTACGCGTGGGGCGACGATGCGTTCGCGAAGGCACGCGCCGACGACAAGCCGGTGCTGCTCTCGGTGGGTTACTCGTCGTGCCACTGGTGCCACGTCATGGCACACGAGAGCTTCGAGGACCCCGACGTCGCCGCGGTCATGAACCGCCTGTTCGTCAGTGTGAAGGTGGACCGCGAGGAACGGCCCGACGTCGACGCCATCTACATGCAGGCCGTGCAGGCGATGACCGGCCGCGGCGGTTGGCCGATGACCGTCTTCCTCACACCCGACGGGCACCCGTTCTTCGGCGGGACGTACTTCCCGAAGGACGACCGTCAAGGCATGCCTGGGTTCATGCGGGTGCTCGAGGCCGTCGACGACGCGTGGCGCAGCCGGCAGGGTGAGCTGCTCGAGCAGGCGGGGAAGCTCACCGCCGTGCTCGAGCGCACCGGCAGGCTCGGCGCCGACGGCGACGGCGCCGCGCCGACGGCCGAGATCCTCGGCCGCGCGTACGACACCGCCCGAGCCCAGTACGACCCGCAGTTCGGCGGCTTCGGCCCCGCCCCGAAATTCCCGCAGGCGATGACGATCGACTTCCTGCTCCGCACGTACGTCCGCAACCAGGCGCGGGAGACGCTCGACATGGTGCGGGTGTCACTCGACGCCATGGCTGCGGGAGGGATGTACGACCAGGTCGGCGGCGGGTTTCATCGCTACTCCACCGACGCGTACTGGCTGGTGCCGCACTTCGAGAAGATGCTGTACGACCAGGCGTTGCTCACCGGCGCGTACTTGCACGCGTACCTCGTCGACGGCACGCCGCGGTACCGGCGCGTCGTCGAGGAGACAATCGGCTACGTGCTCCGCGACCTGCGTCATCCGGACGGGGGCTTCTACTCCGCCGAAGACGCCGACTCGGAAGGCGTGGAAGGGAAGTTCTACGTGTGGTCGCTCGAGGAGATCGAGCGCGTCTGCGGCGGCGATGCCGCGGAGGTCATCCGCTTCTTCGGCGTGACCGAGGGCGGCAACTTCGAGGATCCGCACACCGGTTTCCGCGGCAACATCCTCCACATCGTCGACCGGGCGGAGGAGCCGACGGAGGCGGTGCAGCGCGCGCTGCCGAAGCTGTTCGCCGCGCGCGTGGGCCGGACGCGTCCGGGTCTCGACGACAAGGTGCTGCTCGCCTGGAACGCGCTGTTCCTGCGCGCACTGGCGGAAGCAGCCGCGGCACTCGAACGCGCCGACTGGATGGAGGCCGCCCGCGCCAACGCCCGCTTCCTGCTCGCGGAGCTGCGCCGCGACGACGGGCGGCTGCTCCGCTCGTGGCAGGACGGCCGCGCGCACCATCTTGCGTACGCCGAGGACTACGCCGCGTTTCTCGAGGCGCTCGTGACGCTGGCCGAGGTCGATGACGTCGCGTGGCTTACGGACGCCCGATGGGTCGCCGACGAGCTGCTGCGCCTCTTCCACGACGACCAGGGCGGCGCGTTCTTCACCACCGGGACCGACGCCGACGCGCTGATCGTGCGGCCGAAGGAGTACCAGGACAATGCCACCCCGGCCGAGAACTCACTCGCCGCCAACGGCTTGCTCCGCCTCGCCGCGATCACCGGCGTGGGACGGTACGAAGCGTCGGCAGAGGAAGTGCTCCGGCTCCTCGGTCCGGTGCTGGCAGAGCACGCGACCGCGTTCGCGTACCTGCTTGGCGCGCTCGAGCGCCTCGTGACGTCTCCGCTCGAGGTGGCCGTCGTCGGCGACCCCGACGCGTCCGACACCGCCGCCCTGCGCCGTGAGGTCGACGCCCGCCTGCTGCCGGCGTCAGTGGTGATCGCCGCCTCGCCCGGCACGGGCGGAGACATCACTCCCCTGCTCGTCGACCGGAGCCTCGTCGACGGAAGGCCCACCGCATACGTGTGCGAGCACTTCGCGTGCCGGCACCCGGTGACGACTCCCGAGGAGCTGCGCGGGCAGCTCGATGCGGCGCTGGCGGCGCGCCGCCGCGACCCGCTACTCGCGAGTCCGCGGCGGTGACAGGCCGTCGGCAAGCGCTTCGGCCGTCGCCCAACCGAACGCGATGACGGCCTCGCCCTTGTGCGGCGCTACCGTGCCGACGACGTCGGCAGCGGCCTTGCCCCCGGCCTTCACGGCGCTGGCATGAAGCACCGGCTCCGGCGCGCCGTGGGCCTTGAGGCGGAACTTTCGGTCGTCGTAACGGCCGTCGCATCCGAAGCGGCGGGCGAGCCGACGGCCCCAGGCCCGTTCCTCACCAGTCGGTGAGTACTTGGTGCGCGGGCACACGTCGGCGAGCGGCTTCAGGAGCGCGTACCCCGAGGGATGCGCGAACCGCCCCGCGACGAGCACGTCCTCGTCGGGGAACGAGATGGCGGCCCGGCGGTACAGCTCGCCGACGAGATCGTCGAGCACGACCCGAGCCTGACGGCCGCGGCGGATGGCGCCGAGCCCCCACAGAATGCAAGGCGTGCCGCCGATGCGCTCGAGCGAGCCGAACAAGAAGCCGTACAGCTCGTCGTCCGCGATGGTGAGGGTCACGAGCGGGAACCGCTCGACGTGCAGGTCGAGGGCGTCGTCCTTGAGCGGCAAACCGACCGAAGCGAGCAGCTGACCGAACTCGTCGAGCTCTGCAGGCTTCAGCGAGAGCGAATCCCGGGACTCCGCACGCATGGTCGCATCATTTTGGCCTACGGCCGAGGGGGCCCACCAGTCGAGTTGACCCCCCGGTCAAGGGCCCTGGTCAGCAGGTGAACGGGGTCGGCTCGCCCTGCCCGGCGGCGCTCAGCCCGCGGGCCTGGCGCGGCTCATGTCCCAATACGCCCGCATCGAGGCGATCTTGCCGTCGTCGCCGACCTCGAAGATGTCGACGGCGTCGATCACCACGCCGGCATCGTCCGTTCCCGCGTGGATCCCGAAGACCATGGCCGCCTCGTTGCCGCATACGACGACGTCCTTGACGTCGAAGGTGAGGCGCTCGGCCAGCTGGTGCACGGTGTCCCAGAACGCGCCCCGGGCGTCACGCCCTGCGTGGGGCGGCGTGCCGACCGGATCGATGACCACGCCGTCGTCGGCGAAGGCGTCGAGGAACGCGGCCTTGTCGTTGGCCTGGTACGCGGCAATGTACGCGTCCACCGCCGCCTGAACCTGCTCCGGACTCGGCATCAGGTCTCCCTTCCTTCGATGCGTGCGCTGGGACCCAACGAGTCCCCCTGTGAACGCATCGAGCGTGGCGGGACTCTACGCCGGGGGTTGACCAGCGAGAGGGCTCGTGAAACTGTTCACAATATGCGGGTCCTCGTGTGCGGCGGCGGGTTCGTCGGCACGTACGCCGCCATGGGCCTCCAGCGCCGCCTGCGCGGTCCCGACGACGAGATCGTCCTCGTCAACGCCGAGAACTACCTCCAATACCAGCCGTTCCTGCCCGAAGCGGCGTCGGGGACCATCGAGCCCCGGCACGTCGTCGTCGCGCTGCGGAGTTTCCTCCGCCGGACGCGGCTCGTCGTCGGCGAAGTGGAGACGATCGACCATGCCGCCCGGCGAGCACGCGTCCATCTGCTCGAGGGCTCGTCCGTCGATCTCGACTACGACGTCCTCGTCTTCGCACCCGGGTCGATCAGCCGGGTGCTCCCCGTCCCGGGACTCGCCGAGCAGGCTGTCGGCTTCAAGACCATCGACGAGGCCATCCATCTCCGCAACGACGTCCTGGCGCGGCTCGAGGCCGCGGCGGAGATCACGGACCCGGAGCGGCGGCGTGCGCTGCTCACGTTCGTGTTCGTCGGCGGGGGCTACGCAGGGGTGGAGGCGCTCGCCGAGCTGGAGGATCTGAGCCGCGATGCCCTGAAGCGCTACGACGAGCTCCGCGGCGAGCGCGCGCGGTGGGTGCTCATCGAAGCGACCGGCCGGCTCCTGCCGGAGATCGACATCCGGCTGGCGGAGTACGCACAGCGGCGTCTGGAGCGGCGCGGGATCGAGATCCACCTCGAGACGAGGCTCGAGTCGGCCGAGGGCGGGATCATGCGGCTGTCGAGCGGGGAAGCGTTCGCGGCGGCGACGCTGGTGTGGACGACCGGCGTGCGCCCGCACTCGCTCGCCCGCCGCTCGGGCTTTCCCGTCGACGACCACGGTCGCGTCACCTGCGACGAGTACCTGCGCATGCATGATCCCGAACGCGGTGTCGTGGCGGACGCGTGGGCGGCGGGCGACAACGCCGCTGTGCCCGACCTGACGACGGGCGGGTTGTGCCCGCCCACCGCGCAGCATGCGATCCGGCAGGCGAAGCGGCTGGCGCGGAACGTCGTGGCCGCGGCACGCGGCCGGCCGCCGGGCGCGTTCCGCTATCACAACCGGGGCCAGCTCGTGTCGCTGGGCCGCTACCGCGGCGTCGCCCGCCTCCCCGGGAACATCCGGCTGCGCGGCTTCCCCGCGTGGTGGGTGCACCGCACGTACCACCTCGCCAAGATGCCGACGATGAACCGACGGGTCAGGATCTGTCTCTTATACACATCTGACGCTGCCGACGAT
>JBKOZX010000388.1:0-3066 GCA_046726115.1 Actinomycetota bacterium
GGCTTGTGCATCGGGGGCGGCCCTTTCCGTCGTGAATGTCTGTCTGCCGACCATGATGCGACGGCCCACCGACGAAAACATCACGTAGTCGCGTGATCCGGCGTTCCCGCATGGTCGTGTTGGCCTGGTTGCGTGTGCTCATCTATCTCACAACGCAGCACGACGGCATGGGCCACGCGAGAAGCGGCACGGGAGCGGGACGAGGCCCGCCGAGCCGTCGGCTTCAGCGTCGCCGACGAGCTCGACAAGCTCGACCGCATGAAGAGTGAAGGGCGGCTCTCCGACGACGAGTACCAGCGGCTGCGCGGTCGACTCGTCGGGTAGCTCGCCCGGCTGCGCCCGGGCCTTGCCGCGCCGCGCGTTGCCGCCGTCCTCGAATCAGCCCATCCATGCGCCTGACTGTCTAGCCGTTGTCGGGCTCGCCGATGGCGTGAGCGAGCGCGTCGACGGTCGAGAGCACCGCTGCTTGTTCCGTCGGGAGCCCGTAGCGCCGGGCGAGATGGGACGCCTCGTTGTAGCTCACGAACGTCTGGTGGTCGCGTTCCCAAATGAGGATCTTGAGAGGAAGATCGAGCGCGACGAGAGGTGAGGTCTGCATGAGCGCGGTCCCGACCGAGGGGTTGCCGAAGATAACGAGCTTCGTGTTGGGGAGGTGTTGGCCCACACGAGCGGCTTCACCGCTGTGATCGATGACAGTGAAGACCTTGACTCCCCGGGCTTTCAGCACTCCGAGCAGACGCTCGAGCGCCTGAGCGACAGTCCCGGTGGTTGGCCGGCTCACCACACCTTGCCCGTTCAGAGCGACTGGCTCGGGTTCGTTGCTCATTTCGGCCCCCTCCAGGGACTCGCACAGATTGCCCGTTCACGTCACCACCGCACCCCCGGAAGTGATGCGATCTGCACACGTCGGGGCCATTGCGCTCACGTCGTTCGGCTTGTGCGCTCCGTACTCACCCCAGGCATGTCAGCACCGCCAGCCAAGCTTGGGCGGTACTCATCGGCAGGGCGCCAGGATTGCCGGGTTCTTTTCGCCCGTCAGCACGAGTTCGATCGCCTGAGTCATCTCCTCGGGGTGCACACGCGCGCCAATGCCGAACGGCTGGTCGAGCATTGCCAGGACACTTACGACCACCGTCATCAGCACGGCGACGCTTCCGAGCGCGACGGCACGACCAGCCGGGCGGGTGGCGTAGTGGCCGACGAGCAGAAGGACCACGAGAAAGGCACCGACGTAGATCACGACCCACAACGCGGCGGGGATCCTCGGTTCAGTGAAGAACAACAGTCGCTGCTCGGATTGGCCTGCGTCGGTGATGAGCGCGCCGGCGCGCCCATAGGCGGATCCCTCTTTCTGATCGTCGATCGGAAGGTTGAGAACGTCAGCGCGAACCCGGTCGCCGAACTCGAGCGTGCGCGGTACCCCCGTGTCTTTCCCTCGCTCCATCGACGGCCACTCGTCGTGAACGATGGAACGCATGTAGCAGACCACGTCGTGCCGAACGTGATCACTCGTCTCGGGTGGGTAGCCGCGCACCGTGTCTTGGAGCGCGACGAGCGTGCTCGCCTCCGCCTGAGACTCGTGCCGGACGTCGGTGTAGTGGCCCACCGCGAAGACCACCAACAGACCCAACAACAGACCATAGGCCGCCCCGACGAAAGTCAACGCGGACTGGTACTCCGGTGCCTCGTCGGGCGTTCTCCTCCGGTGCACCACCACGCCCAGCGCGGCGGCAGCGGCGATGACGCCCCAGAGGATCAGCACATGGACGATCACGGCTGGAGCGCATGGACAAACATGCGGGACGGATGCTCTCCAGCGGTCCCGGCGTCGTCAAGTGCGGCCTCGAGACCCGCAGGATCCGCAGAAGCATGGAGGTGCTGCTGCTCGACCACCTGCGCGTCCTCTCACATGAAGGCCGCTGCGGCCCGGCCTGACCCGCACAGAACGACAGCCGGGGAATGCCCTTCAGGCCGTCGATCTTCTGCTTCTGCTCGGCCGGGTCCTGGGGCAAGCCGAACCAGAACTGCCAGTACTGGCGCCCTCGTCGGCGAGCAGGCCGTCGAGCGAGTACATGACCATCCACGCAATCAGCTTCCGCATGATCAGACCTCCATGGTCTCGGGTCGTCCGGCCACCGTGCTCGCTAGGGGAACGTGCCGGTCCCGGGCCGCGGCGTCTGTGGCCTGTCGCCAACGCTTCAGACGCCACTGCCCCCCGGAAGTCATCGGTGCCCGGTCAACTGGCCGGTTGTGCGGTCAGGTACCGGGTGGTCTACTCGCCGCTGTCGATCGCGACGATGGTCCATCCTCGATCTGAGCACCGGGCGCGCCCGTTGGCCCGAGCAGCGCCACACGTTCGATCCTCGACGGGTCGGAGTCCCGTGCGGCGATGAATTCGGGCCTAGGAAGCGGTCTCACTGGTATGGAAACCGAGCGCGTGACTGCGTCCACGACGATCGAGGCCGCCCCGGAGGCGGTGTTCGCGGTGCTGGCCGACCCGTCAGCCCACGCCGACATCGACGGCACCGGCTGGGTGCGCGGGTCCCTGGAGGGCGATCGCATCACCGCCGCCGGCCAGGTGTTCCGGATGGCGATGTACCACCCGAACCACCCGGACAAGGACTACAAGATCGCCAACCTTGTCGAGGTGTTCGACGAGCCGCGGGCCATCGCGTGGAAGCCCGGGACGGAGTCGCCCGAGACCGGGGAACTCAGCTTCGGCGGCTGGATCTGGCGCTACGACCTCGAGGCGACCGGCCCGTCGCGCACCACGGTCACGCTGACGTACGACTGGTCAGCGGTCCCGCCCGAGGTGCGCGAGTACCTCCAGTTCCCGCCGTTCGAGCAGGACCACCTCGACAACTCGCTCCAGCACCTGTCCGACCTCGTCGCCTAGACCTGGACGCTCCTGAATCTGCCCAACAACCGGCGTTCTGGGACGTTCGCGCTTCGGTAGGTCCAGCTATCGCTTCGCGGGCAGCGACCGCGCGCGCGTCGTGCCCAGGCTGACCCACTTGGCGAGCTGACGCTTGGTACGCACGTCGTCTGGGTCGACTCGGAGCCATC
>JBKOZX010000389.1:0-2340 GCA_046726115.1 Actinomycetota bacterium
CGGGCGGGCCGGGCGGCGCGCCGAGTCGCTCGGGCCCGACGGCGTGCGACGGCTCGGCGCGCTGTACCGGGCGAGCGCGGCCGACCTCGCCCTCGCGCGGCGCCGCTTCGCCGGCGATCCCGCCGTCGCCCGGCTCGAGGCGCTCGTGACCCGGGCCCGCCCGCTCGTGTACGACCGCGCCGGCCGTGGCGGATCGGTGTTGGAGTTCGCGACGACCGGCTACTGGCGCCGGGTGCGCGAGCGCCCTGGCCTCCTGTTGATCTCGGCGCTGTTGCTGTTCGGGCCGTGGGTGCTCGCGTCGGTGTGGGCGGTCCGCGACCCCGGGGCGGCGAGCGGCGTCGTGCCATCGGAGTACCGATCGGTGACGGAGCCGCGGCGCGGCACCGACCTCGGGCTCTCGACCGACCGGCAGGCGGCCTTCTCGAGCGAGATCTTCACGAACAACATCCGCGTGACGATCGTTGCGTTCGCGGGCGGCATCGCAGCCGGGCTCGGTACCGCCGCGCTGCTCGTCTACCAGGGCGTGTTGTTCGGCGCGATCACGGGTCTGTCGATCTGGGCCGGCAACGGCGGATTCTTCTTCGAGCTCGTCACCGCGCACGGTGTGCTCGAGTTGTCGTGCATCATCGTCGCCAGCGCCGCCGGTCTGCGCATGGGCTGGGCGCTCGTCAACCCCGGTCGCCGCAGACGCGGCGTCGCGCTCGCCGCCGAGGCGCGGGTCGCCGTCGAGATCGTGCTCGGCACCGCGCCATGGCTGGTGCTGGCCGGGCTGGTCGAGGGCTTCATCACGCCGCGCGGCCTCGGCCTCGGCCCGGTGATCGTGATCGGTGTAACCCTCGGTGCGGTCTACTGGACGCTGGTCCTCTGGCGCGGCCGCCCAGCCGCTACAGCCGCGCCCGCGCCTTTGCCCTGAGGTAGGCGCCGACGCACGCGGCCGGCAGGGTCTCCGGCCGCGCCTCGACGCCGTCGGCGCCCGAGCGCCGCAGCTGCGCGGCGACGCGGGCGCGAGCATCCAGCACGTCGAGCGCGACCGCGGCCGCGTACACGTCGGCCGGGGCGCTCGGAGTCGTGTGCACCATCTGCTCGATATCAGGGTCCGCGACGCTCGCGACCACGACGGCATGGCGGCGGGCGAGAACCGGCATCGCGTCGACGAGCGGCTGCGCGGCTGCTTCCTCGAGCAGGTCGGTGAGCACGAGCACGAACGCGCGCTTGCCACTCCCGACGGTGCGGAACGCGAGCTCGTAGTCGGAATCCACCATGGCCGGCTCGACGTCGAACACCGCGCGCACCACGGCGTCGCCGCCACCGCGCGCCGGCGGCAGGCGGCGGCGAACGCGGTCGTCGAACGCGATGACACCGGCGCGGTCTCCCACCTCGTCGGCGACCAGGGCGACCGCGGTCGCGGCGTCCACGGTGGCGTCGAGGCGGGTGCGGTCGTCGAGCGGGGCGGCCATGAGCCGTCCTATGTCGAGGAGGCAGACGACGTCGCGGTCCTGCTCGACGCGGTATTGGTTGCTCATCGGCCGGCCGAGCCGGGTGGTCGCGCGCCAGTTGACCTGCCTGATGTCGTCGTCGGGGAGGTAGTCGCGGATCGACTCGAAGTCGGTGCCGAGCCCGAGTGGCCCGCGGGTGAGCCGGCCCGGGTCGCGGAACCGACCCTGGCGCACGGCGAGCACGAGCCGCCACGCGGCGGGGAGGTCGGGGTAGACGAGCACCTCGGCCGCGTCGCCGCCGCGCCGGTACCAGGCGGCGAGCCCGAGCGGCCCGCGCACACGCGTGGCCGCGCTCGGCAGCGTGTGCCGTCCGCGCCTGCGGGCGCGGATCTCGGCATCGAGCCGCTCGTCGGCCTCGGGCGGCTCGACGGCGATGTCCGGGACGAGCGGCTGGCGCAGGCGGAGCACCCCCGTGCCGGCGAGCTCGGCGTCGAGCGTCAGCGAGCTCGGTCCCCCGCGGGCGAGCGCGCCTGGGAGCCGGCGGTGCACGACGGGCGACGGTCTGCTGAGCACGGCGTCGACGACGAACGCGGCCGCCACCGCCACCGCCGCGAATAGCGCGACCGTCGGGGCGGCGAGGGCGACGAGTGCGGACGCGCCGAACAACAGCGCGGTGCGGAGTGTGGCCGAGACCGGCGCCACCGCCAGGCCGATGAGCGCGGCCGCGACCAGCGCGATTCCGGCGATCACCGTGGTATCCATCAGCGCGCCGTGATCAGCGGGGGACGGGCACCGCGGCCAGCGCCGCCTGCACCGCGTCGTCGGGCCGGTAGCGCTCGAGCTCGGCTTCGGGCCGCAACAGCAGCCGGTGCCGCAGCACCGGGCGAGCCATCCACGCCACGTC
>JBKOZX010000390.1:0-1915 GCA_046726115.1 Actinomycetota bacterium
AGCGCTCGGTGGGAGCGGCGCTCCGAGCTATGACTCCGTGTCCGACTTCGACGGCGCCGGGAAGATCGTCCAGACGGCGGTCGACACGTTCGGCCAGCTCGACATCCTCGTCAACAACGCCGGGATCGTGCGCGATCGCACCCTCGTGAAGATGAACGAAGAGGATTTCGATTCCGTGATCGGCGTGCACCTGAAGGGATCGTTCAACTGCGCGCATCACGCTGCTGTCGTCATGAAGGAGGCCGGCTACGGGCGCATCATCAACATCACGTCGTCGGCGGGCCTGCGCGGCAACTTCGGGCAGACGAACTACGGCGCCGCCAAGGCCGGCCTGATGGGCATGACGTTCATCTGGGCGCTCGAGCTCGGCAAGTACGGCATCACGGTCAACGCCGTCGCGCCCGCCGGCGCGACGCGCATGACGGCGGGACTGTTCGAGCGGACGGGCGAGGAGCCGCCTCCCGAGCAGAACCCGGCGCTCAACGCGCCCCTCGTCGCGTTCCTCGCGTCGGAGCGGGCGAGCCACGTCAACGGCCAGATCCTCGGCCGCACCGACTTCGCGTACACGATCTTCCAGCACCCGAAGCAGGTCGCGTGGATGTGGCGGGACGGGGGGTGGGAGCCGGAGCAGGTGGCCAACCATTTCGACCAGGTCCTCGGCCAGCACCTCCAGCACGTCGGCATGGTCATGCCCCGCGGCATGGAGTACGGCGACCAGAAGTAGCGCGTGCGCATCCCGCTCGGCGTCGTCGACATCGTGTACGCCCCGCGGCCGGTGGGCGAGCGCGCCGCCCTCGCCGTTGCCGACGGCTTCGAGCACATCGACGTGCTCGTGGATGACGACGCGGCGGGGCTGGCGCTGCCGGTCGGCTGCCCGACGGCGTTCCCGAAGCCCCGTCCAGGCTGGTGCTCGACGCCCGCGCCGCGCGCTGGTCCCGGCGCGTGGGATCGAACCGTCGCGCTGTTCCGCGCCGCGCCCGGCGCCCTGCTCGAGCCGTGGGCCGGAGCAGTCGTGAACTCGCTCGACGGGTGCAGGACGATGATGGACGAGGTCCCCGGCCTGCGCCTGCTCGTCGACACCGGGCACGTGGCCGACTGGGGCGGTGACCCGGTCGAGCTCCTCCCGTACGCCGGTCACGTCCAGCTCCGCCAGGGCCGACCGGGCGCGACGCAGGTCCACGTCGACGACCCGACCGGTGTCGTCGACTTCGTGGCCGTGGTCGGCCGTCTGCGTGAGCTCGACTACCGGGGCCGGCTCAGCGTCGAGTACTTCGACCTGCCCGAGCTGGGCTGGCCGCTCGCCGACCCGCGCCCGTGGGCGCTCGACCTCGCCGCCGCCGTACGCCCGCTGCTCTAGGTGCCGTCGCCGGGGCCGATCACTGGTCCCGCGGCCCTGGCCACGGGTGCATGGGGAGGCCGGGATGGGGGAGTCCCTCCCACGCGACGACCCGGCCTGGTACGGCGTCGGTGGCGAACAGTGTGCGGCCGTCGGCTCCGCCGAGGCAGCAGTTGGTCGTGACGCCGTCGCCGTCGATACCGAGGAAGTCGAGCTCCTTGCCCGACGGGTCGACGACGCGCACGCCGTGTTCGACGGTGGCGGCGACGTAGTAGTTGCCCTCGACGTCGAGGCAGAACCCGTCGCCGCCCCCGCGGCCGAGCTTCTCGACGATCCACTCGCGCTGCCCGTCGGGCAAGAGACGCTGGAGCCCGCGCCCCTCGATCACGACAAGCGTGTCGTCGAGGTCGAGCGCGATGCCGTTGCAGTACCTGAAGCCATCGGCGACCATCCGCACGTCGCCGTCGGGCGCGTACGCCATCACCCGACCGATGGGATCGGGCGGCAGCGGGAAATGGGGCGGGTCGGTGAAGTACACGGTGCCGTCGGCTGCCACGACGAGATCGTTTGGTGCCTGGA
>JBKOZX010000391.1:0-4536 GCA_046726115.1 Actinomycetota bacterium
GCGCACGACCTCGACCGCGACGGGTACGTCGCAGTGACGCGCGGCGATGCGGGTTGCTTGGACCGTGAGCTCGCTACCGGCGTCGTCCGCCGTGTGCAGCTGAACGAGGAAGCGGTCGCCGTGCTCGCTGAAGGCGGCCCAGCGGATCCCGGGGAGCCTTCGGAGCTCCAGCTCGAGCTCATCCAGGTTCATTGCCTCAATTTCTTCTTTGCTTCGTACAAGCGCTTGTCGGCCAGGCGGAAGAGCGGGTCGAAGTCGTCCGCCTCGTCCGGGCAGCTTGCGCATCCGAACGACAGCGACAGCGCGGGCCCGTCCTCGTCTCCCTCGATGCGCTTGACGAGCTTGGGGAGGACGGCCGCGTCCGTCTCGGGAAGGATCAGCGCAAACTCGTCCCCGCCGATGCGGGCAGCTTCGTCCCCGAAGCGGAGCACGCGTCGGAGCCGTTCGCCGAGCCCACGTAATGCCGTATCGCCCGCCGCGTGCCCATCGCGGTCGTTCAGCGCCTTGAACCGGTTGAGGTCGAAGATCACGAGCGTGAACCGCCAGGCGTAGCGCCTCGAGCGCGCGATGGAAAGCTCGAGCAACCGGTCGAAGCTGCGCCGGTCGTAGAGGCCGGTCAGCGAGTCGTGCCCGGCGTCGTACCGGAGCAGCTCGAGTCGCAGCGCGAGGGAGCACAAGCCGACGAGCGGTCCGTCGTCGAGTTGTCCGGGCTCGAGGGGCGGGCTCGTATAGATGCCCGGCCGGCCTTCGAGCAACGCGAGCTCGTCGTTGCCGAGGATCCGGCGACCGGCTCGGAAGATCTGGCGACCGAGGCTGGGCTCGTCGAAGATGATCGCCGCGTCGGCGAGCGCGAACTCGGCGACGACGTGGTCCAGCACGCGATACACGAACGCGATGCCGCTCTGCCCGTCGACCAGGTCGGCGACGAGCTCCGTCGTGAACGGTGCGCGCACTTCTTCGAACTCGTGCGTGAGGGTGGTCTCGTCGACCTTCGTGCCGACCGGTGCCAACGCACTAGCGACATCCTCGCGCCCGCTACGTGGCGCCACGACCTACCTCCCCCGACCCGGCGGGCGCAGGATAGCGGCGCGCCCGCGAAGTGAGCAGTCGCGCGCAACTTCTTCACGTCGTCGTGGGGGCGGGCAGTACGATGCGCGTCGGGTCGAATGCGCACTGCGTCGACCCGACCACGCTCCGTGATTCGTGACCAGCTGTACAACTCCTTACGCGACGCGCTGAGTGCGGCCGGGCTTCCCGAGCCGCCGAACGGCGTCGCGCTCGAACCGGGCGACCCGGACAAGGGCCAGGGCGAGTGGGCGAGCCCGGTCGCGATGCAAGTCGCCAAGGCGGCGAAGCTTCCACCGCACGACGTCGCCGACCGCGTGGGCGCCCAGATTCGCGCCAACCCGCCGCCGCACCTCGACCGGGTCGAGGTCGCGGGACCCGGCTTCCTCAACTTCTTCCTGCGTCCGTCATGGCTGCACGACGTCCTCCGCGAGGTCGTGACCGCGGGCGAGGCGTACGGGCAGGGCGAGGTGTTGCAAGGCCGGCGGATCAACCTCGAGTTCGTGTCCCTGAACCCGACGGGCCCGATCCACGCCGGCGGCGCCCGCTGGGTCGCCGTCGGGGACGCGATCGCCAACCTGCTCGCGGCGCAGGGAGCGCTCGTCCACCGCGAGTACTACCTGAACGACGCCGGTGGCCAGCTCGACACGTTCGGCGCCTCGCTCTACGCGCGCTACCGGGGTGAGGACCCGCCCGAGGACGGCTACCGCGGCGAGTACCTCGTCGAGATGGCGACGCGCATGCGTGAGCAGCTCGGCGACGACGTGACCGAAGGGGAGGCTCGGGAGTGGGGCTACCACGACGCCGTCGCCGGCGTGCAGCGTGACCTCGAGCGGATCGGCGTGCTCTTCGACACTTGGTTCTCCGAGCGCACGCTGCACGAGCGCGGCGACGTGTCCGAGGTCCTGCGCATCCTCGGCGAGGGCGGGCACACCTATGAACAGGATGGCGCCGTGTGGCTGCGCACGTCGGCGCTCGGTGACCAACGCAACCGTGTGATCGTCAAGAGCGACGGGAGCCCGACGTACCTCCTGCCCGACCTCGCATATCACCGCGACAAGTTCGCCCGCGGGTGGGAGCATCTCGTCGACATCTGGGGGGCCGACCATCACGGTCAGGTGAAGTCACTGCAAGCGGGGGTCGAGCTCCTCGGGTTCCCGCCCGGCGAGCCCGAGATCATCCTCGGCCAGCTGGTGCAGATCGAACGGGGCGGCGACCTGGTACGGCTGTCGCGCCGTTCCGGCGACATCATCACGCTGGCGGACGTCCTCGACGAGGTCGATCCCGACGTCTGCCGGTTGACGTTCCTCCTTCAGAGCATCGACACGCCGCAGACGTTCGACCTGGACGTCGTTACGGCGCAGTCGATGGAGAACCCCGTCTACTACGTGCAGTACGCGCACGCGCGCATCGCCTCGATCGACCGCAAAGCGGCCGAGCGCGGCGTGACCCGACTCCCGCTCGCAGACGTCGACCTCTCGTCGCTGACGCACGAGCGAGAGGCGGAATTGCTGCGCACCCTCGCGCTGTACCCGGAGGCAGTGAGCGAGGCAGCCGACCTGCGCGCTCCGCACCGGGTCACGACCTGGGTGCGCGAGCTGGCCAAGCAGTTCCACGGCTTCTACCGAGACTGCCGCGTGATCAGCGACGACGCCGGGCTCACGCAGGCTCGGCTGTGGCTGTCCGAGGCCTGCCGGATCGGGCTCGCGAACGCGCTCGGGCTCCTCGGGGTCTCGACTCCGGACGAGATGGCCCGCCTCGATGAGGACGCGGAGCAATGACCGATCCCGGCGCGCCGATCGACAGGGCCTTGGTGCCGCCGGGCCTCCAGGACGCGGACGCACTCGAGTCGTTCGCAGCCGAGTACGGCACGCCGCTGTTCGTGTACGACGAGGACGACCTCCGCCGGCGCTGCCGCGCGTACCTCGCCCACTTCGGCGAGGGCAACGTCGCGTACGCAGGCAAGGCGTTCCTGTGCACAGCCATGGCCCGGCTGGTGGGAGAGGAGGGCTTGCACCTCGACGTCGCCACCGGCGGCGAGCTCTCCGTCGCCACGCGGGCGGGCTTCCCGGCCGAGCGCATCGTGTTCCACGGCAACAACAAGTCCGTCGAGGAGCTCACGCAGGCGCTCGAAGCCGGGGTCGGGCGGATCGTGGTCGACTCGTTCGACGAGCTCGACCGGCTGGAGCGGCTCGCGCCGCAACACCGGGCGCCAGTCGTGCTCGTACGGGTCACGCCGGGGGTCGAGGCGCACACGCATGAGTTCATCGAGACCGGCACCGAGGACTCGAAGTTCGGCTTCACGACCCGTGAGGGAGTCGCCGTCGACGCCGTGCGCCGCGTCGTCGAAAGCCCCTCGCTCCGCTTCGGAGGCTTGCACTGCCACATCGGGTCGATGATCGAGCGGCTGGATGCCTACGCCCGAGCAGTGGCGATCCTCGTCGGTGTGTGCCGCGAGGTCGAAGACACGACGGGTGCACGCGTGGAGGAGCTCAACATGGGCGGCGGGCTCGCGTCGCGGTACCTCGCTTCCGACCCGACCGTGGCGGTGACAGATTACGAGTCGATCCTGGACGCCGCGGTGAAGGAGCAGGCCGCGCGGGCGGGCCTCGACCCGCCACCCCGGCTCATGGTCGAGCCCGGTCGTTCGATCTCGGGCCCGGCGGCGATGACGCTGTATCGGGTCGGCACCGTCAAGACGATCCCGGAGGGCCGCACGTACGTCGCCGTCGACGGAGGGATGAGCGACAACCCGCGCCCGGTGCTCTACGGCGCCGGCTACGAGGCCTACCTGCCGGACCGCGTCGACGCGCCCCGCTCCCTCGTGTGCTCGATCGCCGGAAAGCACTGCGAGCAGGGCGACCTCGTGGTGGCCGACGCCCGGCTGCCCGAGAGCGTGCAGGTAGGGGACCTGCTCGCCGTGCCCGTCACCGGAGCGTACGGGTACGCGATGGCGTCCAACTACAACAAGGTGCCCCGACCCGCGGTCGTGTTCGTGCGAGACGGGCGAGCGCGGCGCGTCATCCGGCGCGAGACACCCGAAGATCTCGTGCGCCTCGATACGTAGATTGTCGCCGCCGCCGTGGAGACGTAAGCGCGAGACTGGGACGATGACCGACCCGGTGCGTGAGGAGACCGTGCGCGTCGGTTTGCTCGGCTGCGGGAACGTGGGCTCGGCACTCGTCCGACTGATCGGAGAGAATGCCGACCTCATCGAGCAGCGGGCAGGAGTACAACTCGAAGTGAGCCGGGTCGCCGTGCGCAACCTCGCCCGAGAGCGTGACGTTCCGCTTCCGGCGAGTCGATTCACGCATGACGCAGAGGCCGTCGTGACCGATCCCGACATCGACGTCGTCGTCGAGGTGATCGGCGGGATCGAGCCGGCGCGAAGCCTCATCACCGAGGCCCTGAAGGCCGGCAAGCCGGTCGTGACCGCCAACAAGGAGCTGCTCGCCAACGTCGGCAAGGAGC
>JBKOZX010000392.1:0-3072 GCA_046726115.1 Actinomycetota bacterium
GAATAGTCGTTCGCGTAGTTCACGCCGATCTGGAGCGCGAGGGCTACGACAAGCGCGGCGACGGCGCGCCACCAGATGACCGTCTCGGCGTCCGCGTAGGCGGCCGCCGTCCCCACGAGCACGGGTGAGATAGCGGCCCCGAGGGTGCGAGGCCGCGCCCCGGCGGCCCACTCCGCCGCTGTCGTCATCTCAAGGGCGCTTCGGGAACCGGTCGAACGCGGGCGGGCGCTTCTCGAGGTAGGCGCGCTTGCCCTCCTGCGCCTCCTCGCTCATGTAGTAGAGGAGGGTGGCGTCGCCGGCGAGCTGCTGGATGCCGGCGAGACCGTCGTCGGCTGCGTTGAAGGACGCCTTCAGCATGCGCAGCGCGAGCGGGCTGTGCCGGAGCATCTGCTGGCACCAGGCGACGGTCTCGATCTCGAGGCGCTCGAGCGGGACGACCTTGTTCACGAGGCCCATGTCGAGCGCCTGCTCGGCGTCGTACTCGTCGCACAGGAACCAGATCTCGCGCGCCTTCTTCTGCCCGACGCTGCGCGCGAGAAGTCCCGACCCGTAGCCACCATCGAACGAGCCCACCTTGGGGCCGGTCTGGCCGAACCGGGCGTTGTCGGCCGCGACCGTGAGGTCGCACACAACGTGCAGCACGTGCCCGCCGCCGATGGCGTAACCGGCGACCATCGCCACCACCGGCTTCGGCAAACGGCGGATCTGGATCTGGAGATCGAGGACGTTCAGGCGGCCGACGCCGTCATCGCCGACGTACCCGTCGTCGCCGCGGATGCGCTGATCGCCGCCGGAGCAGAACGCGTCCGGGCCCTCGCCGGTCAGCACGATCACGCCGACGCCGGAGTCGTTGCGGGCGCGCTCGAAGGCGTCCTGGAGCTCGAAGAGCGTGCGGGGCCGGAAGGCGTTGCGAACCTCCGGCCGGCAGATCGTGATCTTGGCGATGCCGTCGGCGACCTCGTAGCGGATGTCGCCGTATTCGGCGTCGGCGCCCGGCTTCCAGTCGAGCGCCGGTTGGATGCTCCGGTTCATGGGTGTCTCCACTCTGGGAGCGTTCACTCCTACGAACCGTACGGTAGCGCCGGGCCCTCGCCGGCGGCGAAGCCGCCGCCGCGAAGCGGCGCAGGTTTATCGCGGCGGAGGCGGCTTTGCCGACCTTCGCCGCAGGCCGGAGCTTGCGACGGCGCCAAGAAAGAAGTCAGCCGTCGATCGTGAACGCGGAGCTGAGGCCGGTGATGTCGAACACCTTGCGGGCCGAGGGCTGGAGGCCCCGCAGCTCGATGGCGCCTCCGCCCTCGCGGGCCCGCTTGAGAGCACCGACGAACACGCCCAGACCGGTGGAGTCGATGAAGTCCATCCCGGCGAGGTCGACGACGATCGTGCTCGAGCCCCGCTCGATCAGACGGTAGAGCTCGTCCCGGAGCGCAGGGGCCGTGGCGACGTCCACCTCGCCCTCGACGATCACTGTCAACTGTCCCGCATCGTCTTTCACCGAAACGCGGAAGTCCTCGCCCGCGGGCAGGTCAGACCCGGTGGAGCCCATGGCGATCAGGATACCCAGCGCCTACTGGCGGCGAACCAGCTCGAACCACACCGTGGTGCCGGCGTCGTTCGAGCGGTAACCCCAGCGGTCGGAGAGCGCGTCGACGATCTGCAATCCGCGGCCGTCGACGCGATCAGCGTCGAGCGGGCGGAGCTGGGGCTCTCCGGAACCCACGTCTCGCACCTCGACGCGGGCGACGTCGTCCTCGACCCGGAGGGAGACGCGCGTCTCGGATGCCGCGTGCCGATACGAGTTCGTGACGAGCTCACTGGTCAGGAGCAACACCAGCTCGACGAAGTCGTCCGGACAGCCCCAGCGTCCCAGGGCCGCCGCCACGAAACGTCGGGCGCTGGCCGCGCTGGGTGCAACGGAGGGGAAGACGGTCCACAGTTCGTCCACGGTGCTGTCCTGCGCGTCGCGCCTCCCGTTTCGGCGTCCCGGGGCGCGACTCGCAGGGGTGCTCACGCTGTCGCCTCCGCGCGCAGCCGCTCCACGCTGCGGGTGAGCAGCCGCGAGACGTGCATCTGGCTGACGCCGACACGCTCGGCAATCTCGGTTTGGGTCAGGCTGTCGAAGAACCGCAGCTCCACGATGCGTCGCTCGCGTTCGGGCAGCACGCCCAGCATCTCGGCGAGCTCGGCGCGGTGTTCGATGCGCTCGAACGCCGGGTCGTCGCCGCCGAGGCACGCCGCGAGGTCTCCGCCTTCGTCGTCGGGAGACGGCGAGCCGTCGAGCGACACCAGGCGGTACAGCGACCCGGCCTCCATCGCCTCGAGCACGTCCTCCTCAGAGACCCCGGCACGCGCGGCGACCTCCGCCGGCGTCGGCGATCGACCCTGCTCCTGGCCCAGGGCGCTGATGATGCGACCGAGCTGGAGGTGCAGCTCCTGCACCCGCCGCGGCACCCGGATGGTCCAGCCGCGATCGCGGAAGTGGCGCTTCAGCTCGCCGAGGATCGTCGGCGTGGCGAAGGTCGAGAACTGCAGCCCGCGAGCGGGGTCGAAACGCTCGACTGCCTTGAGGAGGCCGACGAGCGCGACCTGGACGAGGTCGTCGCGCGGCTCCCCGCGGCTCGAGAACCGGCCGGCGAGGAAGTGCGCCAACGGCGCGTGCTCCTCGACGAGCTCGTCGCGGACTGCGCGGTCGCGGGTGCGGCGGTAGACGTCGAAGCGCTCGTCGACGCCGCGCTCGCCGTCGCTGGCGGGTCTCGCGGAACCGGCGTACTGGCGGGCGCGCTCGGCGGTCCGGCGGCGCGCCGGGGCACTCCGCACTTTCGTCTTCACCGTCACGAACCCCGCCCGGCCGCCATGGCAGCCCGCTTGGCGACGACAAAGCGAATCTCGGACGAGCCGTCGACCAGCTCGACGTCGTCGGAGACGGAGCCGACGATGAGCTGCGACAACCGTGAGAGGTGCAGAGGCCGGGCCACGCCCCGGCGCTCGGCTACGCCGCGGACCTCGACGAGCCCGGGCTCGACGGAGAATCCCATCACGATCGGCGCTTCGGTGCTCTTCAACACGGCGTGGCAC
>JBKOZX010000393.1:0-1424 GCA_046726115.1 Actinomycetota bacterium
AGATGTGTATAAGAGACAGGAGCAGTACCTGGAGGGCGAGGTCCTGCACGTCGGCGTCGGGTGTGAACAACGGCACGACCCAGGGACGGAGCACGGCCAGCCCGATGCCGAACACGACGCCCGCCGTCACGCCCCACTCGAGCATGCGCCGCGCCGCGGCGCGCGCCTCCCTCGAGTCCTCGGCGCCGAGGAACCGGCCGACCATCGCCTGCCCTGCGATCGCGAGGGCGTCGAGCGACAAGCCGAGGAACAGGAACACCTGGAACGCGATCTGGTGAGCAGCGACGTCGTCGTCGCCGATCCGCGACGCGATCGCGGTAGCCGCGAGGAAGGCCGCCAGCAGGGAGCCGGTGCGGATTACGAGGCGGCCACCCACGCGGGCCGTGGCCCGGATCCCGGCCGCTTGCGGTCGTACCGACGCGTGCTCGCGGCGGACGATGCGGGCGGCGATGGCGATGTAGGCGAGGGCGGCGCCGTACTGGGCCAGCACCGTGCCCCACGCCGACCCGGCGATCCCGAGGTCGAGCCCGTACACGAAGGCCACCTCGATGACGATGTTGGCGGCGTTGGATGCCACTGCGATGAGCAACGTGGCGCGGGTGTCCTGCAGGCCGCGCATGTAGCCCGCACCGGCGAGCGTGATGAGCAGCGCGGGCGCGCCGAGGATGCTGATGCGCAGGTACGTGTCGGCGAACGGGTGGACGCGACTCGACGCGCCCATGGCGTCGACGATGAGCGGCGACAGCGCGAGGCCGAGCACCGTGAGCCCGAAGCCGAGCGCGGCCGCCAGCCAGAAGCCGTCGACGCCTTGTTCGGCGGCGGCGCGCAGGTTGCCCGCGCCGACTTGGCGGGCGACGGCGCCGGTCGTGGAGTAGGCGAGGAAGTTGAAGATCGCGAACGTGGCGGTCAGCACCGTGCCGGCGACGGCGAGCCCGGCGAGCGGGTTGGTGCCCAGGTGGCCGACGATTGCGGTGTCGACGAGGATGTAGAGCGGCTCGGCCGCCAGCGCCCCGAACGCCGGCAGCGCCAGCCGCACGATCTCGCGGTCGTGCGGGCTGCGCCGGACCGGGATCACCCGGTGACGCTATCGACCGCGGACCCGTACGTCGGAGGGATCCGGCGCTCGCGTCGGGGCGAGACCGGCGCGCCCGGCGAGCACGGCGAAGCGGGCGGCGTCGCGCACGGCGCAAGCGCGGTGGTCGTTGTTGAAGAACACGTAGCCGTCGGCGGTCGCGGGCCAGCGCTCGGCGAGCCGGTCGATCCAGCTCACGAGGGCCTGGTCGCCGTAGCAGGGGCGCGGTCGGGCGACGCCCTCGTGGAAACGCAGGAAGTACCAGTCCGCGGTGCGCGCAATCGGGCCCTGCCGCCGCGCGCGATCGGTGAGGCACAGCGCGGCGTTGTGCTCGTTCAGCACGCGGTACACG
>JBKOZX010000394.1:0-2468 GCA_046726115.1 Actinomycetota bacterium
CTCCATGGCCCTGAGGCTACCGGCGAGGTATGACGGTTACGCGGAGGCGTCGGGGCCGCCCGACCCGAGGGCTGCGTGCGCGGCCGCGAGCCGGGCGAGCGGCACCCGGTACGGCGAGCACGACACGTAGTCGAGCCCGATCTCGTGGAAGAACTGGACAGAAGGCGGGTCGCCGCCGTGCTCGCCGCAGATCCCCAGCTTGAGGTCGGGCCGCGCCGCACGTCCCCGCTCGACGGCGTCGCGGACGAGCTGACCGACGCCCTCGACGTCGATCGTCTCGAACGGGTTGGCTCGGAGCAGCTTGAGCTCGAGGTATTTGGGCATGAAGCGCCCCTCGACGTCGTCGCGCGAGAAGCCGAACGTCATCTGGGTGAGGTCGTTGGTGCCGAAGGAGAAGAACTCGGCGACCTCCGCGATCCCGTGCGCGTCGAGGGCGGCGCGTGGCGTCTCGAGCATCGTGCCGACGAGGAACGACACGCCCTCGAAGCTGTCGGAGAACAGCGACTCGGCCACCTCCCGCACCTCGTCGACCAGGTACTTGAGCTCGGCCTTCGCGACCGCGAGCGGGATCATGATCTCGACGAGCGGGTGACCACCGGCAACCTTGCGCTCGATGGCCGCCTCGAGGAGTGCCTTCACCTGCATGCGGTAGAGGCCCGGCTTGATGATCCCCAGCCGGCATCCGCGCGTCCCGAGCATCGGGTTCGCCTCGCGCCACGACTGCGCGGCGGCGAGGAGCTTGCGGCCGGCGTCGTCGAGCTCGCCCTTCGCGTCGCGCACGAGCAGCTCCTCGACGTCGGGGAGGAACTCGTGCAGCGGCGGGTCGAGCAGCCGCACCGTGACGGGGAGCCCGTCCATCGCCTCGAGGATCCCGAGGAAGTCCGCCCGCTGGAGCTGCTCGAGCTCCTCGAGCGCGGCCTGCTCCTGCCGCTCGGTGTCGGCGAGGATGAAGCGCTGCACCAACGGGAGCCGGTCGCCGAGGAACATGTGCTCGGTCCGGCACAGGCCGATCCCCTCGGCCCCGAACTCGCGCGCCTTCTTCGCGTCCTCGGGAAGGTCGGCGTTCGTGCGCACGCCGAGCCGGCGGAACTCGTCGGCCCACTCGAGGATCGTCCCGAACGGACCAGTCGGCTCGGGCGTGACAACGGGCACGGCACCGAGCACGACGTCGCCGCTCGTCCCGTTGATCGAGATGACGTCGCCCTCGCGCACGCTCGTGCCGTCCACGGACAGCTGCTTCTTGTCAACGTCGATGTCCAACGCCGACGCGCCGCACACCGCGGGCTTGCCCATGCCCCGGGCGACCACGGCGGCGTGGCTCACGAGACCGCCGCGCGACGTGAGGATGCCCTCGGCGGCGATCATGCCGTGCAGGTCGTCGGGTGACGTCTCGGGCCGCACGAGGATCACGTGCTCGCCGCGCGCCGCCTCCGCCTCGGCGTCGTCGGCCGTGAACGACACCTTCCCCACCGCCGCTCCCGGTGATGCGTTGAGGCCCTTGGTCAGGCGCTCGTACTTCGCGCTGGGATCGAACTGGGGGTGCAGCAGCTGGTCGAGCTGCGCCGGTTCCACGCGCAAGACTGCTTCGCGCTTGTCGATGAGGCCTTCCTCGACCATGTCGACCGCCATGCGCAGCGCCGCCGCCGCCGTGCGCTTCCCGACGCGGGTCTGCAGCAGGAATAGGCGGCCCTGCTCGATGGTGAACTCGATGTCGCACATGTCGCGGTAGTGGTTCTGGAGGGTCTGCATCACCTCGAGCAGCTGCGCGTGACACTCGGGGAACGCCTGCGCCATCGCGTCGAGCTTCTCGACGTCGCGAATGCCGGCCACGACGTCCTCACCCTGCGCGTTGCGCAGGAAGTCGCCGTAGGGCTTGTTCTCGCCGGTTGCGGGATCACGCGTGAACGCGACGCCGGTGCCCGAGTCGTCGCCCTTGTTGCCGAACACCATCGCCTGGACGTTCACGGCCGTGCCGAGGTCGTCGGGGATGCCTTCGAATTTGCGGTAATCGCGGGCGCGCTTGCCGTTCCAGCTCTTGAAGACCGCCTCGATCGCGTAGCGCAGCTGCTCCCGCGGGTCCTGCGGGAAATCGACGCCCGCTTCTTGCTTGACGATTCCCTTGAACGTCTCGACCAGCTCGGCAAGGTCCGACGCCGACAGCTCCGGGTCGGTTGCCACGCGGCGCTCATGGCGCAGCTTCTCCAGCTCGGCCTCGAACAGCTCGCCGTCGATCCCGAGGACGATCTTGCCGAACATCTGCACGAACCGCCGGTACGAGTCGTACGCGAAACGCTCGTTGCCGGTCTGCTTCGCCAATCCGCTCACTGACCGGTCGTTGAGGCCGAGGTTGAGGACGGTGTCCATCATTCCCGGCATCGAGAACGGCGCCCCCGAACGCACCGACACGAGCAGCGGGTCGGCGTCGTCCCCCAGGCGCTTGCCCATCTTCGACTCGAGCTGCTCGAGCG
>JBKOZX010000395.1:0-5757 GCA_046726115.1 Actinomycetota bacterium
GCTTTTGCTGCACAGCGACGCCGATCCCAGGTGGTACCCGACCAGCCAGGAGACGTATCCGCTCCTCGCGACTCCGAAGTGGTTCGTGACACTGCACGGCAGCACGCACAGTGGGCCGTTCGAGGACACGCCCGACCCGGCGGACGCCGCTGTACCTCCAATCACCATCGCGTTCTGGGACCGATACTTGAAGGGCGAGAAGTCGGCGCAGACGCAACTCGTCGGCGCGGTGCAGGCGTACGGCCAAGCCGACCTGCAGCGCGACCTCGGTGGGCAGGCGACAACGAGCCCGCCCGGGCCTTAGCCTGACATTGTGTTCGGGGTGGGCGTGCTCTCCTGGTGCGGTGCCATCGCCGGGTGGGCCGCGGCGCTGACCATCGGCACGTTCGTGGTCGTCGGTGCGCGTCGCAGGCGTAGCTACGACGCCTGGCGCGACACCATGACCGACCTCGGCGACGGTCTCGACGGGGTCGCGACGGCGTTCGTGGTGGTCAATGTCGTGGTGGCCGGACTGCTCGGCGTCTTGGCGGGGTCCGTCCAGCACGTCCTGCACTCGTGGTGGATTACGGGACTGCTGATCGTCGCGGCGGTCGGATCGTTGGTCTTCGGGCTGACGGCGTGCGAGCACGAGTGCCGGTACCCGTGTCGCCGTGGTGTCGCACCGCGCTGGCTGCCCCGACTGCACGTGAGCGTCGCTCTCGTTGTCATTCTCGGCATCAACGCCGCACCCTTCGTCACCTGGTTTGTCCTGCGGCATCGCAACGACAATCTCACCGTCTTTCGCACCATCAGCTTCGTGCTCGGCTGCGCAGCCGTGGTGCTGACAATCCTGTTTTGGCGGCAGCATCGGGCCAAGAGACAGACCGATGACCCCGCACGGGTCAGCCGCGCGGTCGAGGGGCTGTTCGAACGCTTGGTGTGGGTCGTGGGGTACGGCTGGGTCATCGCGCTGGCGTGCACGTTGGTCTTCCCTGGCTGGCCGCCGGCGTTTGCCTTGCTGGCCTGGCTCGCGCTCTCCCTGCGGTTCGTCCTGAGGCCGGACTGGCGCGATCCGTCGCCGCAGTTCTCACTCGCGGACTGCCAGCCCGGCATGTTGACGCCGTTCGGGAGGTCAACGTACGGGTTGTTGCTGGTTGGCACCGTCGACAATCCCGAGAAGTTCCGCGAGGAGCTGGCCGACGCGCTTACCTCCAAGATGATCAAAAGATCGACGGACGAGGCGACGCGTGGCCTCACCATTGCGTTCACCGCCAAGGGTCTGCGTGCCCTCGGCGTGCAGTACCGCTGGAATGCCCCGTTTGTCGAGGATGCCTTCGGCAAGGGGATGCTTGCGCGTGCCGAGTCGCTGGGTGACACCGGGCTGAACGCTCCGAAGCACTGGGACGACGGCTGGCGTCAGCCGGAGCGCCTGCATGTCGCGTTCTGGATGCAGGCCGGAATCACAAAAGAAGCGAAGGCGGCCGTAGCTGCGGCTGCGAATGCGGAAGTGAGAGCTGCGGCGTATACGGAAGCGGGAGAGGCAGCGGAAACAGAGCTCACCCGGCTCGATGATCTCGTTGCGCGCAACTTCAGGTCGGTGAAGGAACGACTCCGCGTGCCCACCAACCGGCTTGGTCCCACATCACGTGAGCACTTCGGGTTCGTCGACGGCCTGAGCCAGCCCTGGGTCGATGGGATCGAGGAGTCGAGGCAAGGAGGGGGCGGCGGCAAGCTCGGCGTTCGCAGTGGGTCGAAGGCCCTCGCCCTCGGCGAGTTCGTCATCGGCCAGGTCGACGAGACAGGGGACATCTTTCCCGTGCCCGAGCCGCACGACCTGTTCCTCGGCGGCACGTTCCTGGTGGTCCGCAAGCTGCAGCAGGATGTCGCCGGGTTCCGCAGCTACGCCGGCGCCGACGACGCAACGAACACACTCGCAGCGCGCCTCGTCGGGCGCAGGAGGAACGGCGTCGCGCTCGAGGATCCATCCTTGGAGGATCTCAACGATTTCACCTACGGCGACGACCCCGAGGGCCTGGGCTGCCCGCTCGGCGGGCACATCCGGCGCTCCAACCCGCGGGACACGCTTGGGTTTCGCTCCACTCTCTCTGCTCGGCGGCGCATCATCCGTCGCGGCATGCCGTACGGGCGGTGGTGGGACGACGCGCCCGACCAGACAGACCGAGGTCTCTTGTTCCTCGCGTGCAACGTCCGCATCGCCGAGCAGTTCGAGTTCATCCAGAAGCAGTGGCTGAACGACGGGTCTCCCTTCGGTCTCGGCAACGTCCCAGACCCCGCCTCCGGCCTGTGGCCCCCTGGGTCACCGCGTCCGCTCGTCGTGACCGGGCGGCCGCCCGAAGTTCGCGCCGACCTGCGGTCCTTCGTCACGACAAAGGGCGGCGAGTACTTCTTCGTGCCCTCTGTTCGTGGGCTCCGCGCCCTCGCCGACCTAAGCGAGCGCGACATCGAACCGGTTGAGCAGGTCGGCGCTGCGAGCGGCGATCGACGCGTAACCGTGGCGTCCGGCTGACGCGCTGGCGGCTCGGCTCAGGCTGACCACCTGCTCGACGGGCGTGGCCTCGCGGAACGAGAGGGCGCGGGCGTACTCGACCTGGGTGCGGGCAAGCAGCGGCGGTGACTGCAGCGCCTCGTGCGCGGCCATGGCTGCGGCAAAGGCATCGTCGACGGCAGGCCAGTCGCCCAACACGGCCGACAGCATCCCCACGTAATGTTCGACCGAACCGAAGAAGGCTGACGCGTTGTCGACGAAGAGGTGCCGATACGGGAGCAGAAGCCGTCGGATATGCGCGCACTGGGCCTCGTCCCGCAGTTCCGCGGCGGCGTTGGCAGCCATCGCCATCGCCGGCAGCCAGTTCAGGTCGAAGCGGATGGAATCGAGATCCGGAGCCAGGTCTTCGAACTTGGCGCGGCACCGCCCGAGATCGCCGGTTTCTGCAGCGCACACTGCCACCGCCCAGGCGAATGCCCGAATGCCGGGGAACCTCTCGGCGCAGCGCTCAACGGTCTTCGCCACCTCGCCCAAGCGGCCCTGGTGCAGACGAATGTTGAAGAGATTGCCGGCATAGAACGCCTCGGCATCGCGCTGTCCGGCCTCGACGGAGAGCTGATAGGCGTCGCGCGCCAGCACCTCGGCTTCCTCGAGCCTGCCCGCGAAGCAGGCGCGGCTGGCGAGGCGGAGCTTGGCGTACCCCACGGAGGTCGGCTGGCGGAGTTGGGCCGCGGTCTCCTCGACCCAGGCCAGCAAGCGATCGGCCAGGTCGAGCTCGCCGCCCTCCATGGCAGCCTGGCAATAGAGCGCCATGGTGGTGAGGAACTGCCCAGAACGCTGGGTGCCGGCCTGCTCGCGAATGGCGTCCAACTCGGCGCCGAGGCGCAGCCGCTCGCTCACCTTGTCGGGGCGCCACAACGCCACCAATCGGAGCCCGACCACCGTGACGATCGTGGTGGGGTCACCCAGCTCGCGCGCGATCGCCAGCGCCTCGTCGCTGGCGCGCTCGGCGGCCAACGGATCATCGTCAAAAGGCAGCTCGGCGCTCAGGGCGGCCAGCACGCGCGCCCGCTGCGCAGTGGGATCAGGGCCGAGGAGATCGAGCGTGCGGCGCAGGGCGGCCACACGCTCGGTGTCGATCTCGCCGGCCTGGCTGAAGATGCCGCGGCCGGCGCCGATCACCGCTCGCGCCGCGCTGTCGCCATCGGCGAGCTCGAGCGCGCAGTCGACCGCCTCGAGCAGGGTGCTACGCGCCGCGTGCTGACCCGACCGCCGCTCGGCGTCGCCGAGATCGATGAGCAGCGCGCACCGCAGGCGCGGATCGGGCTCCGCGGCGTGCGCCGCCAGGTCGAGCGCCCGCCGGTAGAACGCGGCCGCTTGGTCGTTGGCCAGCCTCGCTTGGGCCTGGGCCGCGGCTGCTCGCAAATAGTCGATCGCCTTGACGTGATCTTCGTCGCTGCCGGCACGCTCGAACTGGTAGGCGAGCAGCTCCAACCAAGGCTCGAGCTCGGACGCGTACACCCGCTCGATGGCCTCGCCGACGCGATGGTGCTCGACCGCTCGGCGGAGCGGAGGCAGGCTCGCGTACAGCAGATCGCGGTAGATCGCATGGGCGAACTCGTAGCGGTCGCCACCGTCGGTGGGGTACACAAGTGCAGCACCGACAGCCTCGTCCAGGGCGGTCACGATCTCGAGCGGCGGCACGTCCATCAATTCGACCAACAGGTCGGGCGCGAACCACGGGCCAATGACCGAAGCCATTGGGAGCAGTCGACGCGTCGTCTCGGCCAAGCGATCGATACGGCCGCTGATCACGTCGCCCACGGCGGTCGGCACAGCCAACGGCTCGTGACGAGCGCCCGCCGTCCAGACCTCGGGGCCCGCTCGCTCGAGTTCGGCCCGTGCCGACAGGTGCCGAATCATCTCGCCGAGGTACAGCGGATTGCCGCCCACACTGCGAGATACGGAGGTGACCAGGTCGCGTCCGGCCGTGTCGAGACGACCATTGAGCAGATGCTCTGCGAAGTCCAGGGCCTGGTCGTCGCCCAAGCCGGAGAGCTCGATCTGAGCCACGGTGCCCCGGTGCTCGTGCAGGAACTGGCGAGCATCACGCGTGGCGTCTGTGGGTCGGTAGGAGGCAAGGATGAGGATGCGCTCGGTGCCGATCCGGGCGACCACGTGGCGCAACATGCTGATCGACGCGTCGTCGGCCCACGAGACATCGTCGAGCACGAACAGGACGGGCGCACCTTGGCTGAGCTCGACCAACCAGCCGAGGACGGCCTCGAAGAGCAGCTGTCGCGCGGTCTCCGTGTCGGTCGCGGGCGGAGGACTGATGGTCGGCAGCCGCGATTCGATCTCGGGAACCATGCGGGCCAGGTGCGGCGCTCCGGGACCCAGCACGGCACCCACGTCGGCGACGCTGGCAACGCAGTGACGCAACGCCTGCACGAAGGGTTGGAACGCGAACCCCGTCTGCGCGCACGATCCGTGGAGGATCACAGCGCCCTCCGCCCGCACCGCAGATGCGAACTCACGGCAGCAGCGGGTCTTGCCCACCCCTGACTCACCGGCGAGCACGAGGACGTTGCCCCTGCGGGCGACGGCTGCGTCCCACGCGCTTCGAATCGTGGCCAACTCGTCGAGCCGGCCGACGAACTCGAAGCGCTGGGCGGCCTCGAGGGAAGGGGGCATGCCGAGTACGTCGGCGACCGGGACGCGGACGCGGTAGGCGCGAACGGGCTCGGCCAGCCCTCGCAGCTCGAACTCGTCGAGCGCCTCGAACTCGTGCGATCCCCATCCCTGCGCCAGGAGTCGCACCACGTCGGTGCACAACGTCTCCCCCGGGCCGGCCAGCTCCTCCATGCGAGCAGCCACCACGGGCGCCAATCCACTGACACTCTCGCCTTCGATGATGACGTCGCTGGCGGCGATCGTGACGCGCACCCGCACTGCGGTGTCGAGCTGATCTCCTTTGTTCAGCTGAGCGACCGATCGGTGCATCGCAGCCGCTGCATCGAGCGCCGCCGCCGACGTGGTGAACGTGGCGAGCAAACCATCGCCGCGTGATTGGATCACCTCGCTACCGTGAGCCTCGGCCGCCGTCCGGAGCGCCTCCATCTCTTGCGCGGCGATCCGCTGGCTACGCTCCTGGCCGAGGCGGGACATGGTGGCCGTCGACTCCACCGTGTCGACGACCAGGACTGTGACGCTCGCCTTCACGGCGAGACCTCGTCGAGGGGGCACCGCCGCAGATAGGAGGTGGCGTACGC
>JBKOZX010000396.1:0-1278 GCA_046726115.1 Actinomycetota bacterium
CGCGCCGATGGGCAGGCACAGGAGCCGGCGGCGCACGAGCCGGGGCTGTCCGATCGTCACCAGCATCACCACGACGAGCAGGGCGACGCTCGCGACCAGTGTGTGGCCGTACGCGAGGTCCCGGAACGGCAGGTCGACGACGAGCGGTAGCAGCGAGCCGGCGACGACGAGCCTGTAGTCCACGCCCGCGCTCTGGAACACGAAGTACACGATGAGCACCGAGAACCCCGCGTACCAGAGCAGCATGCGATCAGGCGCTGTCCAGCGCCGCGTTCACGAGCGCATCGGCCTCGGTGTTCTGCTCACGCGGCACGTGCACGAGCTCGATGTCGTCGTACTCGCCGAGCAGTTCCCGTGCCCGCTCGAAGAACGGGCGCAGGTGCGCCTGCTTCACCCGGTAGCGGCCCTCGAGCTGGCGGACGAGCAGCTGCGAATCGGCCCGGATCCGCACGCGCCGCGCGGGGAACTGGCGGGCCGCCTCGAGCCCGGCGACGAGGGCCCGGTACTCGGCCACGTTGTTCGTCGCCACCCCGATGCGCTCGCTCACGGTCGCGAGCCGGGTGGGCGGGTCGGTCGACGGATCGAGGACGACGGCGCCGATCGCCGCCGGGCCCGGATTCCCGCGCGCGCCACCGTCGCAGTAGATGACCAGTTCAGGCCGGGGGGTGGTCACGGGACCAGGATGCACCCGCAGTTGTCGCAGTGGGCGACCGTCCCCGAGGGGCTCTTGCGGATCCGCTCCGCCTCAACCGACGGGATCGCCAGGTGGCACCCCTGGCACGTATTGCCGTTGAGCCTGGCTGCGCCCATCCCGCGCGCCCGTTGGCGACAGTCTTCGTAGTCCTCGAGGAGATCGGGGTCGACCGTGGCCGCGATCTCGTCCCGTTGCGCGCGTTCGCCGCCGAGCTCCTCGTCGATCTCGCCCTCGACCTCGGACAACGCCGCACCCAGGCGCGACGCTTCTGCGTCGAGCTCGGCGGCGCGGCCTTCGAGCGCGCTCACCTCGGCGTCGAGCGCCTCACGGCGCTCCATCACCTCGAGCTCGCGGTCCTCGAGGCCGCCACGATGGCGACGGAGCTGATCGACATCGGCCTGGAGGGTCTGGAGCTCGCGCGGAGATGTCACCTCGCCGGAGTACATGCGCCGCTCGACGTCGGCCGCCTTCTCCTCGAGCGACCGTGCCTCGTCGTCGAACCGGCGCTCCTCTCGCATCACGTCGTCGCGGCGCGCCATCGCCTCCTCCAGCTGCTTCCGAACCGTCGTCAGCTCGGCTTGCAC
>JBKOZX010000397.1:0-11684 GCA_046726115.1 Actinomycetota bacterium
GCCGTACCGTTCGATCGACCGGGAGGACCATCGTCGGCGGCTTGCTCGGGAGGCCGGTGACCGTGACGTCGTCGTCGCGGTAGTGGAACTGCCATTGCCACTGGAATCCCTTGACGTCGATCGTCGCCGCGGGGTTGCTGCTGAGCGCGTCGACCTCGTTCTGGGTGCGGTACGAGAAGGCGAAGAGCACGGCCACGATGATCACGGGCACGACGGTGTAGAAGATCTCGAGCTTGATGAAGTACTGCGTCTGGTTCGGCATGTCGTCGTTGCGGCGCCGGTATCGCAGCACCGCGAACAAGATCAGGCCCCACACCAGACCGCCGACGAGCAGCGCGACGATGACCGACCCTTGCCAGAGCCCGAAGATGTCCCGCCCTTGCCGCGTCGCGCCCTGCCCGCCACCGAAGTCGAGGCTGCACCCGGAGAGCACGACCACGACGAGCGCGAGCGCGACTCGCCTCATGGCGCCGGACACTATCCCTGCGCTCTCCGGCACGCGATGATGCGCCGTGACCATGGGGGGCGCGCTCGCCGCGGCGACGAGCTCGGACAGCGTCGACTTCTCGGTCCCAATCCTGTTCGCCGCCGCCGCCCTCGCCGTCGGCTGGGCGGTCGTGTTCCTCGCGGTGGCCGCATGGCGCCGGCCACCCCACATCGCGGCGGGACCTGCCACCCAGGATCTGCCACCGGTGACGCCCGAGATCGCCGGCCTGCTCTGCAACGACTTCGAGCTCCCGTCGGAGCTGCCGCCGGCGACGCTCCTCGACCTCGCCGCCCGCAAGGTGGTCCGGCTCGAGGAGGTCGAGCCGGGCAAGACGATCTGCCGGCTACGACGGGTGACGTCGGACGAGCCGCTCGCCTCGTACGAGCGGCGCGTGCTCAGCGAGGTCGAGCGCAAGGCCGTCGACGGCGTCGTCCCGACAGACGCGCTGACCACGGGGCCCGAGGACGCGTCGCGCGGCTGGCATCGCGCGTACAGCAGGGAGGTGATCGGCGACGCGCAGGCGCGCGGGCTCACGCGGGACCGCTGGCCCGGTTGGCTGGTGTCGCTGCTGGGCGTGGGCCCGTTCGCGATCGGCGGGCTGGGGTACCTGGCGAGCGTGGTCGGCGGCGACAGCAGCAAGCATCCCGCGGCGGCTGTCACCGCAGGCGGGATCGCGGTCGTCGGCATCCTGCTGATCCTGTTTGCCACCGGCCGTCTCTCCCGGTCGCCGGCGCAGCTGCCGACGGCGGAAGGAAAGGAGATGACGGCGCGCTGTCTCGCCCTGCGCGCGCACCTGCGCGAGAACGAGCAGCTCGCCGACCTGCCGCCGGCGGCCGTGCAGCTGTGGGAGCGTCACTTCGCCTACGCCGGCGCGATGGGGCTCGCGCGCACCGCAGTCGAGCTGCTGCCCTTCGGCACCGAGGACGACAACGGCGCCTGGAGTCGCGTCGGCGGCCGGTGGCGCAGGGTGCGGGTCCGGTACCCGCGCGGGTGGCCGCCCGGCTGGGGGAAGCACCCAGCGTTCGCACTGTTCCTCGCTGTGTTCTGGGGCGCCGTCGCCGTCGCCGCGCACCTCGGGCTCGTGCGCATCGCCGAGACCACTGCCGACACGACACCGACCGCCAACTCGGCATTCAGTCGTGACCAGCTCGACTGGATCGGCCGCGGTGCGCTGTTGCTGACCATCCCGTTCGCGCTTCTGCTCGTCTGGGCGATCTACCTCGTGGTCCGGTCGCTCCCCGACCTGTGGCGCACGCGCTCAGCCATCGGCGACCTGGTGCGCGCGCGTCGGCGGCGTCAGTTCTTCCAGTCGAGCGAGAACAACAACCCGAAGTACTGGTACTACCTGGCGCTCGACGACGGGACTCGTCGCACGATCACTTCGTGGCGGGTACGGCGCGACCTGTACAACGCGCACTCCCAGGGCGACACGGTGACCGCCGTGTTCACGCCGAACCTCGGGTACGTGCGCGAACTGCGCGCACAGCCCCGACCGGCGTCGGACTGACTAGGTGATCTTGAGCTCGGGCCGGTAGACCTTCTTCGGCGCGAGCTCCTCGACCTGTTCGGCGATCGACACGAACGCGCGCGACGCCTCGTCGTCGGGGTCGGTGACCACGATCGGCCGGCCCTCGTCGGCGCCGACGCGCAGCTCGGGCACCAGCGGCACGTGACCGAGCAGCGGGACGCCGAGCTGCTCTGCCAGCTCCTTGCCTCCGCCCGCGCCGAACAGGTCATACGCCTTGCCGTCGTCGCCGCGGAACCACGACATGTTCTCGATCACGCCCATCACGTCGAGGTTCACCTTCTGGCTCATGTACGCGGCTCGCTGCGCGACCCGCTGTGCGGCCGGCTGCGGCGTCGTGACGATGATCACCTCGGCGCGCGGCAGGAACTGCGCCATCGACAGCGCGATGTCGCCGGTGCCCGGCGGCATGTCGACGACGAGGAAGTCGGGCTCGTCCCAGTGCACGTCGGTGAGGAACTGCTCCAGCGCCTTGTGGAGCATCGGGCCCCGCCACACGACGGGCTGGTCCTCGCGGGCGAAGAAGCCCATCGAGATCAGGTTCACACCGTTCGCCTCGGGCGGGATGATCACGTCGTCGATCACGACGGGCGCGTGGTCGATGCCGAGCATGCGAGGCATCGAGAAACCCCACACGTCGGCGTCGACGGCGGCGACCTTGTGGCCCCGCTGGGCGAGCACCACGGCAAGGTTCGTGGTGACCGACGACTTCCCCACGCCGCCCTTCCCCGACGCGATGGCCAATACGCGGGTGCGCGCGTCGGTGAACGGGTTCACGCGAGCCGGGCGGCCCTCGGCGGGACCCGGCTGCTGCTGGCGGAGGCGGGAGGCGACGGCTTGGCGCTGCTCGTCGTCCATCACCGTCAGGTCGACGTCGACCGACTCGACCCCCTCGAGGGGCTGGATGGCCTCGGTGACACGCCGGGTGATCTCCGGCTTCAGCGGGCAGCCCGACACGGTCAGGGCGACGGTCACGGCCACGCGGCCCCCGTCGATCGCGACCTCCTTGACCATGTCGAGGTCGACGATCGACTGGTGGATCTCCGGGTCCTCGACCGGCCGCAGGGCCTCGAGGACGGCGGCCTCGGTGGGCATGGGGCCTCCTCGCCTCCCGTCGCCGGGGGGCATTTCCACTACGTGCATAGGTAGAATACCGGCATGACCCAGCCGGCCGCGAAGCCGCCCCCCGTGGGCCTCAGCGCCGACGAGTTCAGCGCCGCCGTGAGCGCGGTCACGAGCGCCTTCGGGGACCCGACTCGGCGCGACATCTACCTCTTCGTGCGTGCGGGGGTCGAGGGCGTCACCGCCGCCGACGTGGCGGAGAAGTTCGATCTGCACCCCAACGTTGCCCGGCAGCACCTCGAGCAGCTGACCGCCGGCGGCTACCTCACGGGCGAGCTGGCGCGGCACGAGACCGCCGGCCGCCCGTCGAAGCGGTACCGCGCCGGCGAGCTCGACACCTCGCTGAACTTCCCGCCCCGCCGCGACGACCTCCTCGCGACGCTGCTGGCGCGATCGCTCGAAATGCTCGACCCCGACGACGCGGCTGCCATGGCCGAGGAGGTCGGGTACGACTACGGCCTCGCCATCGCCGCCCGCATGACGCCCGAGACCGACGACCCGGGCACCGGCCACCGGTCGGTCCGGGCTGCGCTCGCCACCGTCGCCGACGCGCTCACCGCCCACGGGTTCGCCGCCCACACTGAGGCCACGGGCGGATCGCTCCAAATCGTGTCCGAGCAGTGCCCGTTCGGCGACGCGGCCAAGAAGTACCCGCACGTCGTGTGCTCCGTCGACCGGGGCATGATCCGCGGGATGCTCGCCGGCCTCTACGGCGAGACGAGTCCGCTCTTCACGGAGAGCCGACCCGCGGGTGACGACCACTGCGTCGCGCGCGTCTGAATCGCTCGTGCGGCGCGCGTACCTCGACCACGCGTCCACGTCGCCGCTGCGACCGGCTGCGTTCGAAGCGATGCTGCCGTACCTGCGCGATCACCACGCCGACCCTGGACGGCTGCACGCCGAGGGACGAGTGACGCGGGTCGCGCTCGAGGACGCCCGCGAGCAGGTCGCCGCGCTCTTCGGCGCCCGCCCGCGCGAAGTGGTCTTCACCGCCAGCGGCACGGAGGCCGTGAACACCGCGGTGTGGGGCGCGGTGGCTCGCGCCGACGGGCCCGCGCACGTCGTGACCACCGCGGTCGAGCACTCGGCCGTGCTCGACGCGTGCCGCCGCAGCGCCGTGGATCTGACGGTCGTCGGCGTCGACGGAGTCGGCCGCTTCGATCCGGCCGAGGTGCTCGCCGCCGTCCGGCCCGAGACCGCTCTCGCCACGATTCAGCTCGCGAACCACGAGGTCGGCACGGTGCAGCCGGTCGGCGAGGTCGTGACCGGGTGCCGAGAGCGCGGCGTGCTCGTGCACGTGGACGCATGCATGGCGGCCGGACACGTCCCGATCGACTTCGGCGGGCTCGGCGCCGACCTGTGCTCGGTGAGCGCGCACAAGTTCGGCGGGCCGAAGGGTGCGGGCGCCCTGCTCGTGCGACGCGGGTTGCGGGTGCCGCCCTTCGTCGTCGGTGGCGCGCAGGAGCGCGCCCGTCGCGGCGGGCTCGAGGACGTCCCGGCCATGGTCGGCTTCGGAGCTGCGGCAGCGGAGGTCGCCAGCGGCGGGCGGCTCGAGGAGGAGGCCCGAGCAGCGCGCGACCTCACCGACCGCGTTGCGAGGGACGCACCCGCGTGTGTCGGCGGCGTCATGCGCTACGGCGACCCCGTTGATCGCGTACCGCAGCTCGTCTGCCTCGGCGTCGAGGGTGTCGAAGCCGAGCCGATCCTGCTCGGGCTCGACCAGCGCGGCGTCGCCGTGCACTCGGGATCGGCGTGCTCGAGCGAGGCGCTCGAGCCGTCACCGATCCTGGCCGCGATGGGCGTCGACGCCGACCACTCGCTGCGGGTCAGCGTAGGTTGGAGCTCGGTGCCCGAAGATGTCGACGCCTTCCTCGACGCGTTCCCGGCCGTGGTGGACAGACTGCGCGCGCTACGCGCCGGCTAGCTGATGCTCAGCCCTGCGGGGCGACGAGGCCGTGGTCGAAGGCAAAGACGATCGCAGCGGCGCGGTCGCGCAGGTCGAGCTTCGTGAAGATGTGGCCGATGTGGCTCTTCACGGTGGCTTCACTCACGAACAGGGACTCGGCGATCTCGGTGTTGCTGGCGCCCCGCCCGATCAGGCGCAGCACGTCGCGCTCGCGTGGCGTCAGCTCCTCGATCCGCTCGGCGGCGCTGTCGTCACTCGCCGGCGCCGCCGACCGGTAGGTCGCGAGAACGCGCTCCGTGACCGCGGGGTCGAGCCAGGCATCGCCAGCGGCGACGGTCCGAGCGGAGCGGATGATCTCTTCACCCGGCGCGTCCTTGAGCACGAAGCCGGCGGCGCCGGCGCGCAGTGCCCCCGACAGCACCTCGTCGTCGTCGAACGTGGTGAGGACGAGGACCGGTGGCGCGTCGGGCGCCAGGCGCAGACGGCGCGTCGCCTCGACGCCGTCGACGTCCTTCATGCGCACATCCATCACCACGAGGTCGGGTTGCAGGCGCGCCACGGCGGCCGCGACCTCGCCGCCGTCTAGGCACTCCCCCGCGACGTCGAAGCCTTCCTGGGGATGCAGGATCCGGCGCAGGCCTTCCCGGACCAGCTGCTGGTCGTCGACGAGCAGGACGCGGATCATGCCGTCTCGAGCGCGCGTGGCAGCTCGACGTCGACGCACCACGCATCGCCGTCGGGCCCGGCGCGAAGCTCGCCGCCCAACAGCGTGACCCGCTCCTGCATCCCGCGCACGCCGAGGCCTCCGTCGGCGTTCCGTAAAGAGGTCGCGCTGGCGAGCCGGTTGCGCACGTGTAGTGACACCACGTCCTCGCCGATGCGGAGGGACATGGTCGTATGTGTGCCGGGCGCGTGCCGCACGACGTTCGACAGCGACTCCTGGGCTACGCGATAGAGCCCGAGTCCGGTCGCCGGCGCAAGCGCGCCCGGATCGCCGGTGAGCTCGAAGTCGACGTCCAGACCCGCGGCCTCGAACTCGCGGACCAGCTGCGGGATGTCGGAGGCGGCCGGCATTGGCGCCGCCGTGCCCGTCCCGTCGGGCCCCAAGAGCCCGACCGTGCGGCGGATCTCGGCCAGGCTCTCGCGGCCAAGGCGCTCAGCCTCGAGCAGCGCCGCCTCCGCTTCCTTCGGGTCGCGACGCAGCGCGAGGCGGGCGCCCGTGAGGTGGAGCATGGTCACCGCCAGCGAGTGCGCGACTACGTCGTGGATCTCCCGCGCGATCCGTTGCCGCTCGTCGGCTGCCGCCCGCTCGGCAAGACCCGCCTGGGCGGCCCGCTGCTGCTCGAAGAGCCGGAACTGCGCCTGGAATGCGAAGGTGCTTGCGCCAACCATGCCGTAGGCGAGCACCCAAATGAACGACCCGGTGTAGCGGCCCATCAGGTCGACACCCACCATCACGGCCGTCGAAGCGAGCGTGACCGCGATGACCTCTGACCGCGGACGGAGGACGCCGACGCGAACGATGAGGAAGATCTGGAAGAACGGCGCAGCGTCGCCGTTGACCGGGTTCAGCACCAGGCCCAGAACGGCCCCGAGGACGATCGCACTGAACACCGGCGTCGGAAGTTCGATGCCGGCGAGCTCGAGGAGCCACGGGAGCGCAGCCAGAGCGGCCAGCGCGAGCGGCCATTGTGGCGGCACGATCGCGTCGCGCTGAACAGCCACGCCCACCGCCGTGGTCAGCGGCACGACGAAGTTCGCGCATTTCAACCAGCCCGGATAAGGCAGGTCACCTGCTTCCGCTGCGGGCACCTCGTCAGCCTACGGGTGACCCCGAGATCGGGCATCCGACCAAGGTTGGGTTCCGCGCTCCCACGCAGGGCGGAGTGCGAAATCGCCGCCCGGCCGATGATGGGAGCGACGCGCGTCCGTACCGTCGGGGTCATGGCACACAACGGTTATCTCGAGCGGCTTCGCTCCGTTCCGGCCTTCCGGCACTGCACGCGTGCGCAGCTCGAACAGGTCGCGCGGCTCGTCGATGTGGTCGAGCTGCCGGCGGGCACCGTCGATCTCGACCGGCGCGAGCTCGTCGTCACCCTGGACCCCGTGCGGGCGTTGGTCGTCGGGCGGCGGGCGCTGCCGGTCCTGCTCGAGATCGCCCCCGATCTCGCGACCATCCCCGCGCCCGACACGGCGTGGCGAGCGGGAGCGGGAAGAGCGGCTCCGCCGCTACGGTTGCACCCTGCATGATCCCCGTGCAGCGGCTCAACCACGCCGTCCTCTACGTGCGCGACGCGGACCGCGCCGCCGCGTTCTACCAGGAAGCGTTCGGCTTCGAGGTCGTCGAGCGGATCCCGGGTGTCGCCGCGTTCCTCAAGGCGTCGGGCACCGCGAACCACCACGACCTCGGGTTGTTCTCCCTCGGCCCCGACGCGCCCGGACCCCAACGCGGCCGCGTCGGCCTCTACCACCTCGCGTGGGAGGTGCCGTCGATCCACGATCTCGCCGACGCCCGACAGACGCTGGCGGGCCTCGGCGCGCTCGTCGGCCAGAGCAACCACGGCGCGACGAAGTCGCTGTACGGCAAAGACCCCGACGGCAACGAGTTCGAGGTCATGTGGCTCGTGCCCCGCGAGCAGTGGGGCGAACACGAGCACCAGGCGACGACCGAGCCGCTCGACCTCGACACCGAGCTCGCCCGCTGGGGCTGACCTTCAGCGCGTCGGCACGGCGAGCGCGATGCCGCTGACGCTGTCGACCTGGAAGCCGTTGGCCGCCGACCCACTGACGGTGAAGGTCAACGAGCCGCCCCGGTAGGAGTAGCCGCATCTCACCGGTGGCCCGTCCTGCGGATTGCAGCCTCGGAAGACGTCAGTGGCATCCGGTCCCGGGACGCCGCGCAGCGCCGCGACTGCCGCATCGCTCGCGCACTGCCGGGCAGAACCGATGTCGTTCGCGGCCCACCCGTCGTGCAGCAGGGTCGCCGCCTGCTCCGGCGTTGCACACCGGCGCAGCTGCGCGTCGGGCGCGCGTGTCGTGCTCGAGCTCGTTGGCTTCGTCTTCGTCCCGTCACCGCTGCTGCACGCGGCGAGCACCAGGCTCGCGGCCAGCGCGATCAGGCCGACTGCTGTCGCAGGACGTTGAGCGCGGAACCGGCGCGGAACCACTCGATGTGCTCCTCGGACATCGTGTGCGTCGTCCGGATCTCGTCGCTCGATCCGTCGGCGTGGTGCGCGACCACCGTCACCGGTCGTCCCGGTGCGAGGTCGGCGAGCCCGACGACGTCGATCGTGTCGTCGGCGCGGATCTTGTCGTAGTCGGACGAGTCGGCGAAGGTCAGCGCGAGCACGCCTTGCTTCTTCAGGTTCGCCTCGTGGATGCGTGCGAACGAGCGGACGATGATCGCCCGGCCGCCCATGTAGCGCGGCTCCATCGCCGCGTGCTCGCGCGACGAGCCCTCGCCGTAGTTCTCATCGCCGACGGCGACCCACTCGATCCCGACCTCTTTGTACGCCTTCGCGAGATCCGGCAAGGGAGTGACCGACCCGTTGCGCACGTCGACGCCATTTCCGGCGCCGTCGGCGAACGCGTTGTGCGCGCCCGTGAACAGGTTCTGCGAGATGTTCGTGAGGTGCCCGCGGTATCGCAGCCACGGGCCCGCCGGCGAGATGTGGTCGGTCGTGCACTTCCCCGTCGCCTTGAGCAGCACGCGCAGCCCGGTGAGGTCGCCGCCGTCCCACGCCGGGAACGGCTCGAGCAGCTCGAGGCGCTCGCTTCCCGGCTTCACGACGACGTCGACCTTCGACGGGTCTCCCGCCGGGGGCTGGAAGCCCGCGTCGCCCGGGTCGAACCCCTTGGCGGGGAGCTCGTCGGCGGCGGGCGGCTCGAGGTGCACCGGCGCGCCGTCGGGGCCGGGCACGCCGTCGCGCACGAAATCCACGTCGAGCCGGCCGGTGAGCGCCATGCCGACGACCGTCTCGGGCGAGCCGATGAACGCGAGCGTCTCGGCGTTGCCGTCATTCCGGCGCGGGAAGTTGCGGTTGTACGACGTGACGATCGTGTTCCGGTCGCCGATCTCGATGTCGTCGCGCTTCCACTGGCCGATGCACGGCCCGCACGCGTTGGCGAGCACGCTCGCGCCGATCGCCTCGAGGTCGTCGAGCAGACCGTCGCGCTCGATGGTCGCCCGCACCTGCTCGGAGCCGGGTGTGATGAGCAGCGGCGAGCGCACCTTCACGCCTGCGGCCTTCGCCTGACGGGCGACGTGAGCGGCCCGGCCGATGTCCTCGTACGACGAGTTCGTGCACGACCCGACCAGCGCGTACGAGATCTCCGGCGGGTAGCTCTCCTGCTCGACCGCGGCGCGCACCTCCGAGAGCGGGCGGTCGAGGTCGGGGGTGTGCGGGCCGACGAGGTGCGGCTCGAGCTCGTCGAGGTCGATCTCGACCACGCGGTCGTAGAAGCGCTCGGGATCGCGCTCGACCTCGGGATCGACGCGCAGGAACTCGGCGTACACGTTGGCGAGGTCGGCGATCTCCTCGCGCCCCGTGGCCTTCAGGTACATGGCCGACCGGTCGTCGTACGGGAACATCGAGCACGTGGCGCCGATCTCGGCGCCCATGTTGCAGATCGTGGCCTTGCCCGTCGCCGAGATCGACTCGCAGCCGGGCCCGAAGTACTCGATGATCGCTCCCGTCCCACCCTTCACCGTGAGGATGCCGGCGACCTTCAGGATCACGTCCTTCGCCGCCGTCCAACCCGACAGGTGGCCCTTGAGGTGCACGCCGATCACCTTCGGGACCTTGGTGTTGAACGGCCAGCCCGCCATCACGTCGACGGCGTCGGCACCGCCCACGCCGATCGCGACCATGCCGAGGCCGCCGGCGTTGGGCGTGTGGCTGTCGGTGCCGAGCATCATCCCGCCCGGGAACGCGTACTGCTCGAGCACGACCTGGTGGATGATCCCGGAGCCCGGCTTCCAGAACCCGATGCCGTACTTCGCCGACACCGTGCGCAGGAACTCGTACACCTCGGAGTTGGCGTCGAGCGCGTTCTTCAGGTCGATCTCGGCGCCGACGCGGGCCTGGATGAGGTGGTCGCAGTGCACGGTCGTGGGCACCGCGACGCGCGGAAGTCCTGCGGTCACGAACTGAAGCAGCGCCATCTGCGCGGTGGCGTCCTGCATGGCGACGCGGTCGGGCCGGTAGTCGGCGTAGTCGACACCACGGTCGAGGCCGATCGCATCGGGATCCTCGGCGTGTGCGAACAGCACCTTCTCGGCGTATGTGACCGGGCGCCCGAGCCGGCGACGGGCCACCGCCACCCGCTCCGGGTAGCGGCCGTACGCCTCCTCCACGAGCGCGACGGGCGTGGTCGGCCCCGAGTGGTCAGCCATCCTGCGTCCCTTCGCGTGTCGTACTGCGAGGCTACGTCAGCAACCTCGCAGAGCGTTCACGCAAGTGCGTCGGGTCGGCACGATCAGTGGGGCTGCCAGGCGTCGGCACCGCTCGTGAGGGCGACGACGCCGTCGGGCAGCGCCCCCGCGGCGAGGTCGGCGAGCGACACCCGCTCGAGCACGGCGCGGAGGTTGGCCCGCAGCGCGACCCACACCTCGGGGAGGCGGGCGGCGGCGCCCTCGTAGTGCAGGCCCTCGGGGCGCGAGCCCTGGACCGCGGCCAGCGGGCCCTCGACGGCGCGCAGCACGTCGGCCACGGAGATCTCGCTCGGCGCCCGGGTCAGCGCGTAGCCCCCCTCGGCGCCGCGGCGGGTGCGGACGAGCCCGGCGTGGCGGAGGTCGGCGAGGATGTTCTCGAGGAACTTCTGCGGAATGCCCTGCGCCCGGCTCAGCTGCTCGCCCTTGACGGGCCGGCCCGTGGGCTCGGCCGCAGCCAGCTCCGCTGCTGCCCGCACCGCGTAGTCCGCCTTGGCCGAGATCCGCATTTGACCGTCCTCCGCTAAAAGCCTAGTTTGTCGATCGGATTTACGGAGATTCTGGTCCACCCCCCAATCGGAGGTCCCCCACGATGCAGGTCTCCCGCAGGCTCGCCCGGCTGGCGGTGCTCCCGGTCGTCACCGCCGTCGCGGTCGGGCTCCTCGCTCCGGTCGGCGCCGGGGCGGCACCGAAGCAGGACAACGTCACGCTCCGGCTCGGCTACTTCCCCAACGTCACCCACGCGTCGGCGATCGTCGGCGTCGAGGGTGGCATCTTCCAGCAGAAGCTCGGCAACAACGTGAAGCTCGAGACGAGCACGTTCAACGCCGGCCCCCAAGCGGTCGAGGCGCTGAACTCGGGCGCGCTTGACGCCACCTACATCGGCCCGAACCCCGCGATCAACGCGTTCGCGCAGTCGGGTGGCGAGGCGATCCGGATCATCTCGGGCGCGACGTCGGGCGGCGCGTTCCTCGTCGTGAAGCCCAGCATCACGAGCGCCAAGGACCTGAAGGGCAAGCAGGTCGCGTCGCCGCAGCTGGGCAACACCCAGGACGTCGCGCTTCGAACCTGGCTGAAGAAGAAGGGTCTGAAGACCGACCCCGCCGGCGGCGGCGACGTCTCGATCGTGCCCCAGGAGAACGCCCAGACCCTCGACCTCTTCAAGCAGGGACAGCTGGACGGCGCCTGGGTCCCCGAGCCGTGGGCCACGCGT
>JBKOZX010000398.1:0-1671 GCA_046726115.1 Actinomycetota bacterium
GGGTGAGCGTGACGTCGACCGGTGACTCCACCGACGTGATCGGGATCTCCGACGACGAGCCGATGTGGAAGCAGACGATCGTGCCCTCGTCGGCGCACGCGGCCCAGAACGGATCCCACCATTCGTTGTGCAAGCTCGGGAAGCCCGTCTTCTCCGGGTTCTCCGAGAACGTGAACGCGTGGCAGCCCTTCGCGGCCATGCGACGGACCTCGGCGACCATCGCGTCTTGGTCCCAGACCGGCGGGATCGCGAGCGGGATGAACCGACCCGGATGCGTGCCACACCACTCCTCGACGTGCCAGTCGTTGTACGCCTGGAGCACGGGCACCGCGCTGTCGTCGCCGGCCGCGCCGCCGGCGTGGAACATGCGACCGCCGAAGCCGGGGAACGACGGGAAGCACATCGAGCCGAGGACGCCGTTCACGTTCATGTCGCGCACGCGGGCGTCGATCTCGTAGCAGCCGTCGCGCATCTCCCCGAACGACATCGGGTTCATGCCGTACTCCTCGGGCGGGCGGCCGGCCACCGCGTTCAGGCCGAAGTTGGCGCCGCGCTGTTCGCCCCACGTCCACACGTCGGCGCCGTTCGGAGCCCGGACGACGCGGGGCGCGCGGTCGCGCCAGCGCTCGGGGAGGTGACGTTCGAACATGCCCTCCGGCTCGACGACGTGGTCGTCGACGCTGATCAGGACCAGATCGTCGATCTGCATACCAGCTCCGATCGTCACGAGTCCTTCTTCCCGTCGCCTTTGGCGTCACGCCAGTCCGGGTGAATGTTCCGCTCGAGCGCGAAGCGCTGGGCCGAGATCGTGGTGCCGTTGAGCTCGGCGGCGTCGGGCGACGTGGCCATCCACGCGATGACCGTCCCCGGAACCGAGGGCGGCGCGCCCTGATAACGGCCCGCGAGCCCGAGGTTGCCGGCGTTCACCTCCATGCGCTCGGTGATGACGAACCCCGGTTCGAGGTTGAAGCTGCGGATCCCGCGATCGCCGACCTCGACGGCGAGGATCCCGGCCAGCTTGTGGAACGCGCCCTTCGACATCGCGTACATCGCGCCCCAGCCGCCCTCGCCGACAGGCGCTTGGGGGTCGATCACCGCGACCGCCGACGTCACGTTGACGATCGTGCCGTCGCCGCGCTCGAGCATGCCCGGGAGCACCGACTTGATGACCGCGATCTGCGAGACGACGTTGGCGGCCAGCTTTGTCTCGAGCAGCTCGAGCGGCGTGTCCTCGAAGCGCGTCATGTCGCCGGGGCCGGTGTCGATGGCGTTGTTCACGAGGACGTCGATACGGCCCCACTCGTCGAGCGCACGCTGCACGGCGGCGTCGAGGGTCGACCGGTCGTGCAGGTCCATGACGACCGGCAGCGCCCGCCGGCCGGTTGCCTCGATCGCCTCGGCGGTCGTCTCCAGGCTGCCGGGGATCGAACGGCCGGCCCCGTCCGAGTCGTCGACGCCGTCGCCCTCGTGGACGGTGCGGCCGGTGATCACGACGTCGAGCCCGGCTTCGGCGAGTGCGATGGCGGCGGCCTTGCCGATCCCCCGGCTGGCGCCGGTCACGAAGGCGACTCTCGGCTCGGTCACGGAGTAGAACGTATTCCACTTTTCGGCGGAGGACGGGGGAGCAGGTGCTCGAAGGAATGGACGGCAAGGTCGCGATCGTCACCGGAG
>JBKOZX010000399.1:0-1899 GCA_046726115.1 Actinomycetota bacterium
GTCGACATCTGTGCCGTCGTGCACGAGTTCGGTGGCCAGGTCTATCTCGACGGCGCCAACCTCAACGCCCTGGTCGGGGTGGCGCAGCCGGGCGAGTTCGGCGCTGACGTCTCGCATCTGAACCTGCACAAGACGTTCTGCATCCCGCACGGCGGGGGAGGGCCGGGGGTCGGCCCGGTCCCGGTGCGGGAGCACTTGGCGCCGTTCCTGCCCCGGCACGAGCAGGTTCCCGAGGCGGGCCCGGAGAGCGGTCTGGGCGTGATCTCGGCGGCGCCGTGGGGGTCCGCCGGCATCCTGCCGATCTCGTGGGCGTACATCGCCATGATGGGGGGACGGGGTCTGCTGCACGCGACCGAGGTGGCCATCCTCAACGCGAACTACCTCGCCCGTCGTCTCGGGCCGCACTACCCGGTGCTCTACACGGGCCCGAACGGCCTGATCGCGCACGAATGCGTCCTCGACCTGCGACCGCTGACACACGCGACCGGCGTCACCGTGGAGGACGTCGCCAAGCGCCTTATCGACTTCGGGTTCCACGCGCCGACGATGTCGTTCCCGGTCGCGGGCACGCTCATGATCGAGCCGACCGAGTCCGAGGACCTCGGCGAGCTGGAGCGGTTCTGCGACGCCATGATCACGATCCGCGACGAGATCCGGTGGATCGAGCGAGGGGAGCAGCAGGTGGAGGACAGCCCGCTCCGCCACGCCCCGCATCCCGCCGCCGATGTCGTCACCGACGCGTGGGCGGCGCGATACACGCGTGACGAAGCCGCGTTCCCGGTCGCGTCGCTCCGGCACGACAAGTACTGGCCGCCCGTGAGCCGCATCGACAACGCGTACGGGGACCGCAACGTGATGTGCTCGTGCCCGCCCGTCAGCGACTACGCCGACGATGAGGGTGCTCCCTAGGCGACCGCCGTCGCCTCGAGCTCGACCATCAGCTCGGGGAACGCGAGCCGCACGACGCCGAGCAGCGTGCCCGGCGCCGCAATGCCCGCGACGCTCGTCCGCTCGCGCACTGCCGCCGCACTCGCGATGAAGGCATCGACATCCGTCGTGTAGATGTTCAGGCGCACGACGTTCGCCAAGCTCATCCCCGCGCCGCGCACCACCGCTTCGAGATTGTCCAGGGCGAGCGAGATCTGCGCCGGCATGTCGCCGGGGTGCTGCGGTCTGCCGTCGCCGTCCACCGAGGTCTGGCCGGCGCAGAACAGCACCCGGCTCCCACCCTCGACGATCTCAGCCTGATTGAACCCGAACTGCACGGACCACTGCCACGGGTTGACCGCTGTGCGTTGCACCATGCTTGTCTCGCTCTCCGCCGACCACGGACGACTCGTAGCGTAGGGTCGCCCGGCGTGGCGCACCCGCGGATGTACAGCGACAACGACCCGTTCCTCGCCCAGCTGCGCGACGTCTGCCTTGCCTTCCCCGAATCGTGTGAGGTCGAAGCCTGGGGGAGGCCCACCTTCCGCGCCGGCAAGAAGATCTTCGCCGTCTTCGCCGGCACCGACGACCGCCCCTACGGCGTCATCTTCAAGCCCGAGCCCGACGAGCGCCCCGCGCTGCTCGAGGACCGCCGCTTCTACGTGCCGCCGTACTTCGGGCCCGGGGGCTGGCTCGCCCTCGACTTCCAGGCCCGCACACGCGTCGACTGGACAGAGGTCACCGAGCTCGTCGACGGCTCCTACCGCCAGGTGGCCCTCAAACGCATGCTGAAGGCCCTGGAGGGGCTGTGAGGGGCACGGAACTGAGGGGACAGGCTCGATCCTGGTCTACTTGACATAACCGGGATTATGGGCGTCGTGACAAGGCGCCGGCGGCGCCAAGGAACTCGGCCCATAATCCCCAGTGCATGGTTCTCGCCGGGTGCCTTATCGCCGAGAGTCTGCGCATCGG
>JBKOZX010000400.1:0-4920 GCA_046726115.1 Actinomycetota bacterium
GGTGGTGACCGAGCTGGTCGCTGCCCCGACGGCAGCCGCCGCGGCGCCGCCCGCGCCCGAGCCGGCGGAACCGAGTCCGGCGCCGGCGGTCCCGGCCTCGGTCCTCCTGGTGCCGACGTCGCTCGCTCCGCCGGCGATTGCGACCACTCCGGTCGCCGCCGTCCCCCCGGCTGAGCCCGTGCCGCCCGCCGGCGGCGAAGGGAATGCCGACCTTCGAGCCGTAGGCCCGGCGAACGCGGAGCGCTCCTTCACTCTCCTGGTCGTGTTGGGGGCGGTCGCCCTCGTGTTCCTGGCTCTGCAGGGTCGGCTCGATCGCCGCGACCCGAAGCTCGAGAGCGGGTCACCCGACGTCCGGGACGACTCGATGCGGTTCCGGTGAGCGTCGTCGGCGGGGGAGCGAACGTCCCGCTCACGCAGCGGTTGGCGGTGGTGCAGGTGGTGCGCATCTTCGTCGCCGCGGCCGTCGTCGGCATCGGGGTTCTCCACGGCGACGGGCTCGTGCTGGCCCCGCTCGTCGCGGCTTATCTGGCGCTGACTCTGGGCATGGAGTTGCTGAGGCGTCGGGAGCCGGGGGGGATGTCGACGGCGTCGTCGTGGATGCTGCTCGTGGACGGCGCGTTCCTCGCCGTCGCCGTCGCGCTCACGGGCGGTGCCGAGAGCCGCCTCATCCCCCTGGTCTTCTTCGACGTCACCGCGGTCACGCTGATCGTGTCGTACCGCACGGGGTTGAAAGTCGCGGTCTGGTATGCGCTCTTGCTGTTCCTCGGCCACGCGGCTGCCGCCGCCGACCTCCTCGGCAACCGCACGACCGGCAGCTACGCCGACGCCACCGTGATCGCTCTCGGCCTGCTGCTGTTCGCCGTCGGGGCGGCGGTGTGCTCCTCGGTGAACGAGCGGGCGCTGCGCCGGAGCCGGGCCGAGCTCCACGCCCTGGTCGAGCTCGGCTTCGAGCTCGAGCGGGTTCGCCAGGCCGACGACGTGTCGCTCGTGCTCGCCCAGCAGGTGCACGTCCGGCTCGGGTTCCCGCGCGCGGTGGTCCTCGTCCGTCACCTGGACGGGCGGAAGGGCGCGACCGCCGCCGGCGGGGAGGTCTCCCGGATCACGAGCCCGGCCGAGATCGGCCCGCTGCCGGAGCGGGTGTGGCAGGCCGAGGCGCCGACGCTGGTCAGCTCGCTCGACGAGGACCCGGTGCTCGGCGAGTTGCTGCCGCTCGCCCGCAACGTCGTGGTCGTGCCGCTGGTCGCGGACGGCGAGACCCTCGGCGTCGTGCTCGCCGAGTGGGGCCGGCGCCGGCGGGCCCAGATCCCGGGCGCCACAGTGGAGACGCTCGCCCAGTCGGCCAGCCAGGCCGCCGTCGCTCTCCGCAACGCAGCGCTGCTCGCCGAGGTGGAGCATCTCGCGACCCGCGACGGGCTCACCGGGCTCGCCAACCGGCGCCTGTTCGAGGAGACACTGCAGCGCGAAGTCGCCCGCTCGCATCGGCGGCGGGCGCCGCTCGCGCTCGTCGTGATCGACGTCGACCACTTCAAGGACGTGAACGACACCGTGGGTCACCAGGGTGGCGACGCAGTGTTGCGAGAGATCGGCCGCACGATGGTCGCCAGCACAAAGGCGAGCGACCTCGCCGCCCGCTACGGCGGCGACGAGTTCGTCGTGCTGCTTCCCGACTGCACCGGGCTCGACGCTCTCGGGGTCGCCGAGCGGCTGCGGGCGGCGGTCGCCCGCGACGTGACGGCCGTGCCGGTCACGGTCAGCGCCGGGGTCGGCGCGATGCCCGAGAACGCCGGCGACGGTGAGCGGCTGGTCGCCGCGGCCGACGCCGCGTTATACGCCGCCAAGGGCGACGGACGGAACCGGTCGGTCCGCTCGGCCCGGGTCGCGGAGGCCGACGAGGAGCCTGCGCACCCGTCGCTGCGGAGGCGTGGCTCCCCCGAGCATTCGCCGAGCGGCGGCTGACGGCTTGCCTGACACCGAGGCACGCGACGCGGCGCCCCTCATGGGGCGCCGCTGAACGAGGCGCCGAGGTGCCGGCGCCGTTCCTCCACTAGGGATCGCTCGGAAAGGGTTTTCCAGCAGGCGGCTGCTAGCCGAAGCCGCCCCGGTCCTGACCCGACGTGCGGAGCGAGTGGGCCACCAGCTCACCGCCGGGAAGCGGCTTCTCCACCTCACCGTGTTGCTGCATATCCCTGTGAAGGAGGCGCCGGTACCCCGGCACAAGCCGCGCGCTATCCCGACTCAGGGCGGAGAACAAAGAGCCGGGCGGCGCGCAGTGCCTCACGGACGGTGACGATGACAGGTCTGCCGCCGCGAGGGCAGGGTCGAAAGTCCCGATTGCTCGCAAAGGACGGATGGCCTGCGATAACGGGGGATGACAGGTCCAGGAGCCCGAATCGCGTGAAGTCCACAAAAGCGCCCATATAGGTTCTTTGTCCAGACAGCCGCGTCGCCGGTCGCTGGGCAGACCTGTCGCGGGGGCGTGACCGACTGGCTGACGACCGCGGTGACGGACGGGGCCGGCGTCGCCGCCGCCGTCGTCGTCACGCCCCACCAGGGTCCGAACACCAAAGCGGCGGCGCGTTCGGGCAACGTCGCTCAAGTGCCGGACGCGGCGTGTCGATACCTCCAGCACGCAGGCGGTGTGGGTCGCATCGCGGGGCATCGCCGAGGACCCACAAGGGGGACTATGGGCAGGATTCTTGGACACGGTGCTCGACGACGCGCACTCGTCGGCGCGATGGCGGTCGCGGGTTTGGCGCTCGTCGCGTGTGAGCCGCTGAAGCCGCCGCCGCCCGTGGCCGCTCCCGAGTTGCCGCAGCTGTGCGTGCCGAACGGCGGGGGCGCTCCAGGAACGCGGCTGGCGCCCGCTCCCGCTCCCGCTCCCGGGGGGGATTGCACCCCGATCTGCCTGCCGGGCCGGGAACCCCCGCCGGCCGCCAACGCGCTGGCTGAGCCGGCCCCGCCCGCGTGCGTGCCGATCTGCGTCCCGAGCCAGGAACCTGCGCCGGCGCCGGCACCTGAGGCGTCGAGGGCGCAGGGATGTGTGCCGATTCTCCCCTGCCTGCCCGACCTGGGCGGCGTCGGGATGACGGTGCAAACCGGCTGCGTGAACTTCTGCGTTCCCGGAACGGAGCCTCCGACGACTGCGGAGATAGGGACGCAAGTGAAGCGAGGCTGCGCGCCTCTGTGTCGACTCGGCGAACTTGTCCAAGGTGGCATCCCCGGCTTCGAGTGCCCACCGAGCGCAGTCCGTCCGAGGTAGGGGCTGCGGCTCGTCGGGGAGCCGTAGGCCCGACGAGACGCACGAAGCGGGCGCCGGTCAGCACACGAACGCTGACCGGCGCGCGATCCTCGTCGTTCCACAATCTGAGTATCGCCGCCGGTGACGGAGCCCGATCGGACGGCCGGTAGGCTCGATCGTCGTGGTTTCCGCGAATGGTGGCGGCTCGAGCGCGGTCGAGGTGGACGGCCTCGTCAAGCGCTTCGGTGACTTCACCGCCGTCGACGGCATCTCGTTCTCGGTCGATCCCGGGGAGCTGTTCGGGTTCCTCGGGCCCAACGGCGCCGGCAAGACCACCACGATCTCCGTCCTGTGCACGCTGCTGCATCCCACCGACGGCGTCGCCCGCGTCGCCGGCCACGACGTCCTGCGCGCCCGCAACGAGGTCCGCTCGAACATCGGGCTCGTCTTCCAGGAGGTGACCCTGGACGACTACCTCACCGGCGAGGAGAACCTTCGCTTCCACGCCGTCCTGTACGGGCTGCACGGCCCCGAGATCAAGCGGCGCATGGACCCGCTGCTGGACATGGTCGGGCTCACCGACTGGGCGAGCCAGCAGACCCGCTTCTACTCGGGCGGCATGAAGCGTCGTTTGGAGATCGCACGTGGCCTGCTCCACACGCCGCGGGTCCTGTTCCTCGACGAGCCGACGATCGGGCTCGACCCCCAGACCCGCGTCCACATCTGGGACTACGTCGACGAGTTGCGCGCCCGTGAGAGCACGACCATGTTCCTCACGACCCACTACATGGACGAGGCCGAGCGCTGCGACCGCATCGCCATCATCGACCGGGGACGGATCGTCGCCATCGACACGCCCGGCGCGCTCAAGGCGTCGGTCGGCGTCGACACGGTCACGATCGAGACCGCCGACGACGCCACTGCGCGCGACGAGATCGCTCGTGGCCTCGGCGTCGAGGGCGAGGTACTCGACGACGGCGGGGGGCTGCGCATGCGCGTGGCCGACGGCGAGGCGTTCGTGCCGCGCGTGTTCGAGCACCTGACCGTCGGGGTCCGCATCGTCAATGTGCGCCGGCCCAGCCTCGACGACGTGTTCATCCAGTACACGGGGCGTGAGATGCGCGACGCCGAAGCCGGCGGCGTCGACCAGCTCAAGGCCAACCCGATGGTGCGCGGGTTCCGGCGCGGCTGATGGCGACCACGGCCGAGCCGCTCCCGAGCGCGGGCGTCGCCGACGTCGGTCAGACCGCGCCGCCCACGCCCGAAGGCGCGCTCATCAGGAACCTGCGCACCATCGGCATGGTGTGGAAGCGCGAGCTCATTCGCTTCCGCCGCACGCCCGCCCGGATCGTGTCGGGGCTCGCCCAGCCGATCCTGTTCCTGTTCGTGCTCGGGGCCGGGATCAAGCCGCTCGTCGGGCAGAACAGCGCCGGCGGCGTCGACTACCAGCAGTTCATCCTGCCCGGCGTCATGGCGATGTCGGTGTTGTTCAGCAGCCTCTTCTCGGCGATCTCGATCGTCTGGGACCGCGAGTTCGGCTTCCTGCGCGAGATGCTCGTCGCGCCGGTCAGCCGCGCCGGGCTCGTGCTCGGCAAGGCCGCCGGCAGCGGGACGGTGGCGGCCGGTCAGGGGCTGATCCTCTTGATCGCGGCGCCGATCGTCGGCGTTCACCTCGATGCGCT
>JBKOZX010000401.1:0-3635 GCA_046726115.1 Actinomycetota bacterium
GTGAGGAGGTAACCGGGCACCGACCCGGCGTCACCCAGGTAGGGCTCCACGTCGGCGATGTCGAGCGTCGCGCCGGCGCCGAACGCCGACGCCAGCAGCTCCACCAGTTGCGGCACCCGGCCCGCGTCCTCGCCCAGATGCGCCGTCACGAGCTTGGCCGCATCGGGCCGGAGCTCCACGTCGGCGTCGTCGAGATGTCGCGCCAGCACGTCGCCGGTGCGCTCGGTCGCCGGTCCGACCACGACCGCCTTCGCCGCCTTCAACGCGTCGGCGAGCCCCTTCGGAAGACGGCCACCGCCGGCCACGACCACGAACGCGGTCGTCGCCATCGGATCGGCGAGATAGCCGACCAGCGGCTGAGCATCGTCCTTGCCGAGGTTGCCGGCCTCGTGCAGCACGACGACCCGACCCCCTGTCATGAACGGCGGGCTCTGGGCGGCGTTGAGGGCGGCGGCGACCACTTCCTCGCGGCCCTCCGCGCCGCTCGGCGCCTCAATCTCGCCCTCGCCGGGCGCGGCGCGCCCGGGCACCGTGAGCTCTTCGACCGTCAGCTCGTGGTCGTCGTCGCCGACGAGCTCGGCGACGAGCTGGTCGAGCGCCTCGCCGCGCAGGACGGGGTCGTCCCCGCTGACCAGGTACGCCACCGCGGTCACGGAACGCGCGCCCCGTCGCGCTCGACAGCCGCCACCGCCTCGATCATCCGGCACACCCTGACCGATCCTGCGACGTCGTGCACACGCACGATCCGGCAGCCGTGCATCACGCCGTACGCGGTCGCCGCCAGCGACGCGTCGCGCCGCTCGTCGATCGGGAGGTCGAGGAGCTCGCCCAGGAAGCGTTTGTTCGACGCCGACAAGAGCAGCGCGTATCCGAGGGACGCCAGCGCGGCGCTCTCGCGAAGCAGCACGGCGCTCTGCATCGGGGTCTTGCCCAGGTCGAGGCCGGCGTCGAGCGCGATCTGGTCGGGCGTGAGGCCGGCGGCCTCGGCCGCCGCCGCCCGGGCGATGAGGAAGGCGCGCACCTCACCGAGCAGGTCGTCGTAGTGGGGCTCGGGGTCCGGGACGCGCGGGGCGAGCCGGATGTGGGTAGCGACGACCGACGCGCCGCAATCGACCGCGGCCGGCAGGTAGTCGGGATCGGCAAAGCCGCTGATGTCGTTGCCGAGCACGGCGCCGGCGTCGCACGCGGACCGGAGCACCACCGCCCGCCACGTGTCGACCGACAGCGGCGTATCAAAGCGCGCCCGGAGCGCCTCGAGCGGCGGAATGACGCGATCGAGCTCTTCGGTCTCGCCCACCTCGGGCCCGGGCCCTGCCTTCACGCCGCCCACGTCGAGCACGTCGGCGCCTTCCGAGACGAGCTGCTCGGCGCGCCGGAGCAACGCGTCCAGCTCGAATGTCTCGCCGGCGTCGTAGAACGAGTCGGGCGTGCGATTGAGGATGCCCATGACGAGCGTGCGGTCGGTGACGTCGTACGCGCGGTCACCGAGACGGAAGCGGCGCATCGACTCGGAGGTTATGGCGTCGCCCCGACCGCAGCCTCGCCGCTGCCAGGAGGGCAACGAGGGCGACGACACCCCACGCCGCGCGGCCGTCGACGTCGACTGGGAGCCGGGAGAAGACCGCCGCGATGTCGAGCACCGCCGTGGCCAGCAAGCCCGTCGGCGCCTGGAGGACCATCGCCGCTGCCGGCCACCACGGCTCGACCGCTCCGCCGGCCAGGCCGGTCACGACACCCAGGATCGTGAGCGGCCCGACGACCGGCGCGGCGAGCACGTTGGCCGGCAGCGATGCAAGCGGGACCGAACCGAACACCGGGATGAGGACCGGCGCCACGCCGACTTGCGCCGCGAGCGTGACCGCGAAGGGCTCTCGCAGCCAACTCGGCCCGGCGAGCCGCGCCGCCACCGGGACGGCCAGCAAGGCGATGCCGGCGCTCGCGCCACACGAGAGCAGGAACCCGACCGAGTGCAACAGGAACGGGTCGGCCAGCAGGAGGACGACGACGGTCAGCGCGAGCACCCGGAGTGTCGTGCTGGGGCGCCCGAGGTAGAGCGCCGTCATCGAGAACGCGGCCATCGCGCACGCACGCAGCACCGACGGCTCCCACCGCGTCATCGTCCCGAACACGACGAGCACGCCGATGCCCCCGAGTAGTTGCGCCCGCAGCGACAGCCGCCGGAGCACCGGTCGTGTCAACGCAATCACGAAGGCCACGTTCTCCCCGGACACGGCTAGGAGATGCGTGAGGCCGGACGCGCGGAACTCTTCCTCGACCTCACGCGGCAACGAGCGCGTGTCGCCGAGCAGGAAACCGGCGACGAGCGCCCGCTCGGTCGCAGGGAGGTGCCTGGTGCCGGCCAGCACGCGGTGCCGCAGGGCGTTGGCTGTTCGGGCAAGCGGTGACGTCGCAGGTTCGAACGCGCGGAGCTCCACGGCATCAAAGTGCGCGACTGCGTGGCGCCATCGGAGCCGGCGGTCGAAGCCGTCCAACGGCTGGAGCCACCCCGACAGCTCGACCTCGTCGCCGGCCTCCAGCAGACGCAGCCGGCTGGCGGCGTCGCCGCTCGCGGTGACGAGCACGGTGCGGGATCCGGCGGCGTGCCCGTTCAGCCGCGCGACTCGAACGAGCACGCGTGCGGTGTACTGCCCGCCGTCAGGATCCTCGACGAGCGTGGCGGCGATCGTCGCCGCGTCGCGCGCGTCGCGAGGTCCCGTCAGCGGTGAGTGCGCCGCGCCGTCCAGCGCCCGCTGCATCGTCGCCACGCCGAGAAGCGCTATCGCGATCGTCGCGAGCGTCATGCGGGCCCGGCCGCGCCGCATGAGCACGGCGATGCCGGCGGCGAGCAGCCCGGCTGCGAGCAGGCTCGTGGCCGGGGCAGGACCGAGGTGCTCGCCCAGGCGCGCACCGGCGACTGCGGCCGCGACCAGCGCGATCGGGCCCGCGGCGTGGCCGCCCGTCAGATCGTCACCTTGTCCTTGAGGTCGGCGAAGCGCTTGTCGCCGATGCCGCGCACGTCACGAAGCTCGTTGACGGAGCGGAAGCCCCCGCGCCGCTCGCGTTCGCCGATGATCGCCTGGGCGAGGGTGGGACCGATCCCCGGCAGCGCCTCGAGCTGCGCTTGCGTCGCGTTGTTGAGGCTCACGAGCCCCGACGGGTCGGCGTCCCCGGCGGCACTGCCATCGGGAGCGCCGGGCGCGGGCGGCGCCGCCTCCCCGGCCCGCTGGACGAGCACCCGCTGACCGTCGGCGACCTTCGCGGCCAGGTTGAGCCGGTTGAGATCGGCGTCGGGGGCACCGCCGCCGGCTGCCTCGACCGCGTCGATGACGCGCGCGCCGCTTCCGAGCTCGTACACGCCGGGCTTCGCGACGGCGCCGGCGACGTGCACCGTCACCCGCTCCCCCTGCTTCGCCCCGCCGGCCACGCCGGTGCTATTTGGCGCGCGAGCGCGGTCGGTCGCGGCACTGGATGTCGGGGCGCGGCGCGTCGTGGACGAGCTGCTGCCGTCGCCCGCGCCGATGCGGTACCAGATGACCCCGGCCACGAGCGCGACGGCGATGAGCACGGCGATGCTGGCGCGCGGGTCGCCGCGGAGGTTGCCGAGCCGGTCCATGAGCCGCTCGAGCGGTCCGCCC
>JBKOZX010000402.1:0-5911 GCA_046726115.1 Actinomycetota bacterium
CGCTCGATCCAGAGCGTCTCGACGATGTGGCCCCGGATGTCCATGCCCAGGATGTTGACGGCGTGCGAGCGCACCTCGTCGGCGGTGGCGGCGAGCTGGATGCCGCCCGCCTTGCCCCGCCCGCCCACGTGCACCTGCGCCTTCAACACGACGGGGTAGCCGATGCGGTCGGCCGCCTCCACCGCCTCCTGAACGGTGAAGACGGCCTCGCCCGGCGACACCGGAATGCCGTACTGCGCGAACAGCTGCTTGCCCTGGTACTCGAGGAGGTCCATTACTTCTCGTCGCTCCGCTCCACGTCAGCGCGCCAGCTGTGGCTCGCGGGCGTCGAGCGCGTGCTCGAGCCACCCGACGATGTCGGACAGAGGCGAACCGGGCGTGAACACCGCGGCCACGCCCGCCTCGCGCAGGGCGCTGATGTCGTCGTCGGGGATGATCCCGCCGCCGAACACCAGCACGTCGCCCACGCCTTTCTCACGCAGGAGCGACACGATGCGCGGGAACAGCGTGTCGTGCGCGCCCGACAGCACCGACAAGCCGACGGCGTCGGCGTCCTCCTGCAGTGCGGTCTCCGCCACCTGCTCCGGCGTCTGGTGCAGGCCGGTGTAGATCACCTCGAAGCCGGCGTCGCGCAAGGCGCGCGCGATCACCTTGGCTCCCCGGTCGTGACCGTCGAGCCCGGGCTTGGCGATGACGACGCGATAGCGCCGCTTCACGGTGTGCACACCCACATGGCGCCGGTCACGATACTTGGCCCGGTCGCCGTCGCCGGCTCCGGCTCCTGCTCCGGCGGTCGGCAAAGCCGCCGCCTCCGCGGGGCGCCCGACTGGACTCTGGTCTGCGGGCCACGTTCACTGGGGTTTGTGCCCCCCGAACGCACAGACACGCGGCTTCTGATCGGTGCCGGCATCGCCGCGGTCGCGGGCGGGCTCCTCGTGGCGTTGGTGCTGCTGCTCGCCACCAGCCGGGCCGACTCGCCGAAGACGTACCGCCCGTTCGCCGCCGGCCCCGAGAAGCAGCTGCGCAGCAACCTGCGCGACGGCGGTCCCTTCTACTACCCGGACGCGTTCGGGGGGAAGCGCAGCATCCTGTTCACGCTGGAGGGCGACCAGGTCGTCGCGCTCATGACCCACACGCCCGGTGACGAGGAATGCCGTGTGAAATGGCGCGGCAGCGTCAACAGCTTCGTGGACTGTCGCGGGAACAAGCTGCGCAGCGTCCAGGTCGGCCGGTACGGGACCACGGTCCAGCCGCGCAGCGGCGTGGGGCCGGTGGTGATCGTCGACCTGCGGAAGGAGTCTCCACCGCCAGCGCCGGAGGGCTAGCGCGGCGACCGGCTAGCGCGCGGCGACGGCGGCTTTGCCGACCGGCGCCGCAGGAGCCGGAGCTTGCGACGGCGACCGGCTAGCGCTCGTCGAGCGACATCTCCGCCACGTCGTCGCGCGCCGCCAGCTCGGCGAGCATGCGGTCGAGCCGGACGCCGATCTCGCTCTTGAGGCCCACGGTGATCTCGACCCGATCTCCGCTGCGGTCGATCTGGAGGTTGCGCACGCCGACGCGCGACAACTCGTGTATCGCTGCGACCAGATCGGCCGGGTCCGCGTCGGGTTTCAGGCTGAACGTGACGACCTCGGTGTGCCGCCCGAAGTGGTGACGGATCCATTCGCGCAGGCTGCGGAACAGGACCAGGGTGAGGAGGGTGGCGACGGTGACCGCCACCGCCCCCCAGTAGTACCCGACGCCGACGGCGAGCCCGACCGCCGCTGCCACCCACATCGAGGCGGCGGTGGTGAGCCCGCGGACCGACGCGCCGTACTTGACGATGGCACCGCCACCGAGGAACCCGACCCCGACCACGACCTGTGACGCCACGCGCGTCACGTCGATCTGCACATCGGTGGAGTTCCGAGTGGCCTCGAACGGCGCGAAGGCGTGCACGGAGATGAGGCCGAAGAGTGCCGCGCCCAGGCAGATGACGACATGCGTGCGGAACCCGGCCGGCTGGTTGTCGATCTCCCGCTCGATGCCGAGTGCGGAGCCCAGTACGACCGCGAGCGCCACGCGCAGCACCATCACCGTGCCGTCGAGCTCGAGCAGGTGTGCCCTCATGTCGCCCTCAGGAGTCGAGCTTCTGGAGCGGCGCCCACGCGAGGAGCAGCCGCTTCTCGCCGACGTCGCGGAAGCGGATGACCGCCTCCGCCTTGTCACCATCCCCGATCAGGTCGATGATCACGCCTTCGCCGAAGGTCTCGTGCCCGACGTCGTCGCCGACGCGCAGATTGCGCAGGCTCGGTGACGAGGTCGTGCCGGCGTTGATCGCGGCGGACACGACCGCCTCGTGATGCGCGCCCGCGCCGCCCCCCACCGGCCGCGCCTCGCCGAGCACCTCCACCAGCTCTTCAGGGATCTCGGAGAGGAACCGACTGGGCGGGTAGAAGTCGGTCGACCCGAACAGCGTGCGGCTCCACGCATGGCACAGGTAGAGCCGCTCGCGCGCCCGGGTGATGCCGACGTAGCAGAGGCGTCGCTCTTCCTCGAGCTCGTCGGGCTCACCGAGGCTGCGCATGTGCGGGAAGATCCCGTCCTCGAGGCCGGTGAGGAACACGACGGGGTACTCGAGACCCTTCGCCGAATGCAGCGTCATCAAGGTCACGGCGCGCTTGTCGCCCTCCACGTCGTCCAGGTCCGTCACCAGTGAAATCGCTTCGAGGAACGCCTGCACGCGGTCGAGCCCGCCGGGCACCGGCGGCACGAACGCCGCGTCGTCACCCGAGCCGTCGGCGTCGCCGGTCCCGCCGGCGATGCCGGCCAGGCCGGTGACCTCGCCCTCTTCGAGCGCCTCGTCGAACTGGCGGCACGTGCCGACGAGCTCCTGGAGGTTCTCGAGGCGCGCCTCCGCCTCGATCGAGCGCTCGGCCTCGAGCTCGGCGAGGTAGCCGGTGTCTTCGAGCACCGCCTGCACGACGGGCGCCACGCCGGCGTCGGCGGCGCCCTCGACCTCGGCCATGATGTCGAGGAGGTCGCGGATCCCGCCCAGCGCCTTCCCGCTCACGCCGGCGGCGTCGGCGCGGTCGAGCGCGTCGCGGAACGTGATGCCGTGCTCCTGGGCGTACGCACTCACCTTGCCCACCGACGTGTCACCGACTCCCCGCTTGGGAACGTTCACGATGCGACGCCAGCTCACCTCGTCGTCGGGGTTCACGAGCGCCCTGAGGTACGCAAGCGCGTCCTTCACTTCGCGCCGGTCGTAGAAGCGCACGCCGCCGACGACGCGGTACGGGTGGCCGGCGCGCACAAGCGTCTCCTCGATGACGCGGCTCTGCGCGTTCGTTCGATAGAAGACGGCGATGTCGGAGAATCCGTAGTGCTCGTCGTCGGTGAGACGGCTGATCTCGTGGGCGACGTACGCAGCCTCGTCGTGCTCGTCCTGGGCGTGGTAGCGCGTGATCAGCTCGCCGCCGACCTGCTCCGTCCACAGGTGCTTCGGCCGCCGGGCCGCGTTGTTGAGGATGACCGCGTTGGCGGCGTCGAGGATCCGTTGCGTCGACCGGTAGTTCTGCTCGAGGACGATGACGGTCGCCTCGGGGAACGCCTCCTCGAACCGCACGAGGTTGCGGAAGTCGGCTCCGCGGAACCGGTAGATCGACTGGTCGTGGTCGCCCACGACCATCACGCTGCGGTGCTCCTGGGTCAGCAACCGCACCAGCTCCCACTGGGCCGCGTTCGTGTCCTGGAACTCGTCGACGAGCACCGTGCGGAATCGCGCCCGCCAGCGCTCGAGCGCGTCGGGATGCTCGCGGAACAGGCGGACGGCGAGGAGCAGCAGGTCGTCGAAGTCGGCCGCCGATCCCTCGAGCAGGCGCCGCTGGTACTCGCGGTACACCTCGGCGAGGCGCCGCTCCTGCGGGCCGACGGCCTGGTCGAGGGCTTGCTCCGCCGTTACGAGCTCGTTCTTGAGCGCCGAGATTTGCGATGCGAGGCGACGGGCGGGGAACCGCTTCGGGTCGAGGTTGAGGTCGCGGCGCACGTAGTCGACCAGCCGCACCGAGTCGGACTGGTCGTAGATGGAGAACGACGACCGGATCCCGAGCGCCTTGGCTTCGCGCCGCAGGATGCGAGCGCACGCGGAATGGAACGTGGAGACCCACATCCGCTGCGCGACGGGCCCGACCAGCTCCCCCACGCGCTCCTTCATCTCGCCCGCGGCCTTGTTGGTGAACGTGATCGCGAGCAGCGCGAACGGCGAGAAGTGCTGGTCGTTGATCAGCCAACCGACGCGGTGGGTGAGGACGCGTGTCTTGCCCGAGCCCGCGCCCGCCACCACGAGCAACGGCACATCGGGCGGCGCGGTGACCGCCTCGCGCTGGACCGGGTTGAGCCCGTCCAGTGGTTCGGCCGCGGCGTCGCTCATGCGGCCATCGTATGGGCGACCGGTCAGGCCTCCGTGGTGGGCTCGAGGTTCAGCTCGCCGGTGCCTTCGGGTGCGGGCACGTCGTCGCGCCACGCGCGCAGCAGCCGCGTGCGGTCGTCGTTCAGGGCAACGGTGAATGCGCCGGTCTCGTCGTCGACGTCGAGCGCGAAGAATGCCTCCCAGTCTTTGTCGAGCGACGGGGCATCCGGGTCGGTGCCCTTGGGCACGCGCCGAAAGCGCATCCGGTCCGTGTCGAAGAGCCAGACGCTGTGGGTCGATTCGATTCGTTCCATACGCGCAACCGCCCTGAGGAGGAAGGAAAGGGTACTGCGCACCGAGCAATCCTGCCCGTATCAACATCAGGGAAAACCGAACATTCCGTCAGGTATCAATGAGCAGCGTGACGGGGCCGTCGTTGACGAGCTCGACTTGCATACGGGCTGCAAATTTGCCGGTGGCGACGTCGGCGCCGAGGTCGCGGAGAGATCGCACGAACGCCTCGACCAGTCCCTCGGCGTGCTCGGGCGCCGCTGCCGCCGCCCACGACGGGCGTCGCCCGCGCCGCGTGTCGCCGTAGAGCGTGAACTGGCTCACGACCAACGCCGCGCCGCCGGCCGCGTCGAGCGCCACGTTCATCACGCTGTCGGCGTCGTCGAAGATGCGCAGGTGCCACACCTTCTCGGCGAGCTTGCGGGCGCTCGCTTCGGTGTCGTCGTGCGTCACGCCGACGAGGACGCACACGCCGGAGCCGATCTCGCCGATCACATCGCCGTCGACGCGCACGCGCGCTTCGGTCACCCGTTGGACCAGCGCCCGCATGCCTTCACCCGCACACGTTGGGTCGATCGCGTGCCGTAGGGGGTAGGTGACCGACCCAACGGGTCAGGCGGCGCGCTCCAGATCGGCGGAGTACTTCCCGAAGCGGGCGATGCTGTTCATCTTCGCCCGGTGGTAAAACGCGCGTTGGCCGGCGTCGCGGTTGGCCGCGTCGCCCTTCCACGCCTGCTGGGCCGCCGCCTGCAACGCGCGGCCGTACGAGAAGCTGAGCTCCCACGGGTGCGGCCCCATGAGGTTCATCGCGTTGAGCCGGGCGGTGGCCTCCTCGTCGGACTGGCCGCCGGACAGGAACACGATGCCCGGCACCGCGGCCGGGACAACCCACCGGTAGACCCGCACGCTCGCCGCCGCGATCTCATCGTCCGACACCTGCTTCGGTGAGTCGTACCCCGGCAGCACCATGTTCGGCTTCAGCAACAGACCCTCGTACGCGCACCGTTGCTCGTACAGCGCATGGAAGACGGCTTCGAGCACCGCCGCGGTCACGTCGCTGGCCCGATCGATCGTGTGCGTTCCGTCCATGAGCACTTCCGGCTCGACGATCGGCACGATCCCTGCTTCCTGGCACAGCGCGGCGTAGCGCGCCAGCGCGTCGGCGTTCACGTCGATCGTGTACTGCGACGGGAGCTCGTCGGTGATCGTGTAGGTCGCGCGCCATTTGGC
>JBKOZX010000403.1:0-10902 GCA_046726115.1 Actinomycetota bacterium
CCGGCTCGCCTTGATGGCGAACACGAAGTCGTCCGGCGTGCGTGCGGCCCATTCCACGAACGTCGACCGCTCGGGGAGCCGGTAGAACGTGTTGTTCACCTCGACGGTGGCAAAGCCGGCCGCGTAGTGCTCGAGCCACCGGCTCTGCGGTAGCCGGGCGGGATAGAAGGTGCCCCGCCAGTCGCGGTACTGCCAGCCCGACGTCCCGACGTACACCGCCACGACGTCATCCTGCCCCCGCCGTAGCTGTCACACCCTCGTGCGATCCTTGTCGTGTGGAAGCGGGCGCTCTCCTGTTCAGCCAGGCTGCTCGTCGCCTGGGCGCTGCGGCGCGGGCGGCCGGGCTCACGGTGCCGGCCTTCCGGTGCCCACCCCGGCTCGCCGGCGTCCGCCGTTCCGTTCGCCGCTACCCGGGCGGGTCGGTGGTATCGGTGCAGCTGAGGGACCGCGCCTTCGCCGATGTCGCCGCCGACATGGTGGAGGGCGTCCTCGTCGTCAACCGCGTCGCCGACGAAGCAGCTGCCCACCTGCGCCCGGTCCTCGCCGAGGCGGCAGAGCCCGCCGTCAACCATCCGCAAGCGGCCTAAACCGGACAGCAAACATAAGTAGTCGCTACTCAGGCGCCGCAGCCTTGCCGTCGTCATTCTCTGTACGTCGCCCAACAAGGGGAGTAGAGAATGCGTAAGTTGATCATCGGGCTGTGTGTCGCAGCGATTGCTGCTACCGGGGCCATGTTCGCGGTGCCTGCAGGCGCCGCTCCGCCGGCGCCGGCCAAGAGCAAGCTGTGCAAGCTCTTGACGGACATCAAGATCGATCCGTCATCGGACCCCACCGGAGCCGGTGGCCGGCAGAATGCGAAGAACTACAGCAAGGCACTGACCAAGGCCGCGAAGCAGGCGAAGGGCGACATCAAGGCCACGCTCAAGACGCTCGCCAAGTACTACACGGCCATTGCCAAGACTGACACCCAGGCGATCCAGGACCAGGCGCAGGCCTTCGCCGACGCGACTACGAAGTACGTCAACTACACCGTCCAGAACTGCGTCGCCGGGAATCTGCCGAGCGGGGTGACCATCCCGAAGATCCCCGGTTCGTAGGACGCGCGTGTGCGGCGGGCGGCTCCGCCAGCAAGTCTGCCGCCCGCCGCATCGCCGCGGCCTAGCGTTTGCAGTGACGCCCGGGTGGCGGAACTGGCTTACGCGGGGGCCTTAAAAGCCTCTGTTCCTTCGGGAGCGTGGGGGTTCGAATCCCTCCCCGGGCACTCGTTTCACGGTGCACTGACCGCCGATCGGTCTCCATGCGTGGTCGTGGACGTCCGGTACGACGCGAGGCCGCGCACCTTGGCGGCGAAGACGCCGGCGGCGATCACGCACGCGATGCCGCCGGAGACGATGGCGAACGGCACGCCCGCGAGGCCGCCCACGACCCCGGATTCGACGTCGCCGAGGACGGGTCCTCCTGCGTACACCGCGAACTCGACGCCGCTGACCCGGCCCCGCATGTCGTCGGGCGTCAGGTTGGCCGCGATGCTGGAGCGGAAGACCGCCGAGACCATGTCTGCACCGCCCGCCAACGCGAACATGGTGAGCACGACGACGGGTTGACGCGTCAGACCCGCGGCGGCGATGCAAACCCCCCACATCGCGACTGCGACGAGCAGCGCCCGCCCTTGACGTCGCACGTGTGTCGTCCACCCGCTCGTCAGGGAGGCGACGAATGCTCCCGCCGCCACCGACGACAGCAGCAGTCCGTAGAGGACCGCGCCGCCGCCGAGCCGTTCCGAGAGTGCAGGAAACAACGCTCGCGGCATCCCGAACACCATCGCTATCAGGTCGATGGCAAAGACGCTCAGGATGACTGGATGACCGCGCAGGAACCGCAGACCCGCGCCGACCAGCTTCGTTGCGGAGCCGGCCGTTCCGCCGATCGGCGGCGACGCGCCGATGCCCACGAACGCGGCGAGCGCGACGGCGAACGTGGCCACGTCGACCGTGTACGCGCTCGTGAGACCGAAAGCGCTGATGAGGAGCCCGGCGACGGCGGGGCCGGCCATCCAGCCGAAGGATGTGTAGATGGACTGCAGCGCGAAGCCCGCGGGTCGCAGGTCTTGCTCCAGCAGCAGCGGCAGCATGGATCGCAGCACGGCGAAGCTGACGGCGGTCACGCCGCTGCCCACCGCGCCGACGACGTAGAGCAGCCATAGCTGGGGGTGGTCAAGGCTCGCGTTGACGGCCAGCGTCGCCGAGCAGACGAGCGACGCGGTGGTGACGATCAGGATCAGGCGGCGCTTGTCGAAGCGGTCGGCGAAGCTCCCGCCGACGACGGCGCACACGAGCAACGGCCCGAGCTGCGCCGCCCCGAGAAGCCCGACGGCCAGCGACGAGCCGGTCAGCTCGAACACCTGGAACGGCAAGGCGGCGCTCGTGATCATCGTGCCGAACAAGGAGATCGCCTGGCCGATCCACAACCGGCGGAAGTCGCGGGATACCCGCAACGGCGTGGTGTCGACGAGCATCCTCATCGCGACTCGACGCTAACCGTCACGCACGCGGCCAAGCCCGGAAATCGAACATGGCGCCTTCGGGGTCATAATTAGATTCGAGCCGATGAGGTTCGACCACATCGGCATCCCGACCGGTCGCTTGGAGGGCGAGATCGACCTTCCGCATCTGCAGATCACGATCAGCGATCATCAGAACAACCCCTTCGGGATCCAGTGGCAGCGCTATTGGGATGACGCGCCTTACCCCGAGCTCGTCAAGACCGTCCCGCATGTCGGGTTCGAAGTCGACGACCTCGCATCGGCGCTCGACGGCCAGCGCGTCATCATCGAACCCAACAGCCCGAGCCACGGTGTGACCGTCGCGTTCGTCGAGGTCAACGGAGCGCCCGTCGAGCTCATGCAGATCGACCACGGCGCCCGCCCCAATCTCTCGGCGCGGCGGTTGCCCTAGGCTGCCGCGCCCAGTGGCTGATTCACGAGGCAGGAGGGAGTTCGCCCGACTGCTCGCCGTTCTCGTCTCGGTCGGCGCAATCGTCGGTGTCGTGACGTTCGCCGGTGTCTTCGCGTCGACGAGCGAGGCCGCGGTCCCCCCGAAGCCGACGGTGGTATCAAGGCGGCCCACCAAATCCGCGCCATCCCCGCCGACCACCCAGCCGCCGGCGGCCCCCGACCCGTCCGCACCCGCCCGCATCGTCACTCCGGGTGTGGACCTGCCTACACCCTTCGTGCTGTTGGACAAGGGTTGGTACTTCATGTACGCCTACGAAGGGCTGTTCGGTCGGGGTGGGAATCTCACGGTCCGCGTGTCTCCCGATTTCGAGCACTGGGGCCCGACCGTCGACGTGCTGCCGGTGACGCCGACATGGGCGGTCCCGACCACACTCTGGGCGCCGAATGTCGAGCACATCGGCAGTCAGTACGTCCTCTACTTCACGGGCCAGATGACGGGTCGCCCGTCGAAGACGCAGTGCATCGGCGCGGCGACGGCGTCCAGCCCGCTGGGACCGTTCACGCCGCTCGACCAGACGCTGGTCTGTCAGCTCGATCGCCTCGGGTCGATCGATCCCCGAACCTTCGTCGACGCTGATGGCACTCTCTGGCTGCACTGGAAGTCGGACGACAACGCAGACACCGAGGGGACGAGCCACACGTCGATCTATGCGCAACGGCTCAACACGGACGGGCTCTCGCTGATCGACCAACCGACGATCATCCTCGACGCGGACCAACCGTGGGAAGGCCGCATCGTCGAAGCAGGCCAGATGGTCCTCGAGAACGGCCGGTACTGGTTGTTCTATTCGGGGAACTGGTTCAACCAGTCCGTCTACGCCATCGGCGTCGCCTCGTGCACGGGTCCGGCGGGACCCTGCTCGAAGCCGTACCCCGCGCCATTCCTGGGATCCAATGCGCAAGGCGCGGGCCCCGGTGAGCAGTCTCTCTTCACAGATCGCAGGGGGACGTGGATGGTGTACGCGCCGTTGGCAGTCGATTTCCAAGCGCTGACCGTGCGTCCAGTCGCGCTGGCCCATATCGGCTTCAACAACTCGGGCCCGTATCTGGCGGCGCTGTGATGGTTGGGCCGGATGACAGTCGGCGTCGGGTCGTGTACCGGCTCGCAGCGACGATCACGGTCTGTTTGGTCTCGAGCCTCGCAATGGCGACGCCCGCCGTGGCGGAGACGAGACCGAAGGGCCTGCCGAAGGTGGACCTGCACGCCACGATCGCGTGCACCGGCCTCGAGGTCTCCGCTTCCCGCGTGTTTCTCATCGGCCAGCCTCCCGATCCCGACGTGATCTTCAATGTTGTCACTGGCTTCACGCGATCGAAGACCAGGGGCGCGCACAAACAAGCGGCGCGCATTCAGGCGACAACCGGGGGGGCGGAGTACACCGTGATCAACGATGCGTTGAGTTGGTGCACGAGCCGTGGTTACACGCGACGCAGTTGAGCGACGACGCGGGTGGTCCGGTAACCGGGGCTGTCACTCGTCGCCCGGCTAGTGTCTACCGGCGATGTCGGGGGTGAGCGCCGAGACCCTGGAAGCAGCGGTCGGGCGTGACGCCGAAACACCGGACGGCCACCGAGAGAACCGCCGCCGCTTCGCACTCGTGTCAGTGGCCTCGCTCGGTCTGGCCCTCATTCCGTATCTCTGGGTGCTCTGGAACGGACGGTTCGACCCGCTCCGTACGGCGTGGCCGACCGGTCTTGCATCCAATTTCTACGACCTTCAGGCGCGCGCCCTCTTCCACGGTCATTGGGACGTGCCGAAGGGGAGTCTCGGCATCGAGGCGTTCGTCGTCGACGGCCGGCATTACATGTTCTTCGGGCCGGTCCCCGCCGTCTTGCGAATGCCCGTCATGGCGATCACCGACAGCCTCGACGGGAAGCTCACCGCGCCGTCCATGCTGCTCGCCTGGTTCGCCACGGGGCTGTTCAGCGCGCTCTTGCTCTGGCGGGTTCGGGTCCTGCTTCGTGGACCGGCCGTCCTTGGGCGCGCAGAAGCCGCGGCAATGGGCGTGTTGCTCGCGACCATCACGAGTGGATCCGTCCTTCTGTACCTGGCTGCGCTGCCGTGGGTGTACCACGAGGACTTTGCTTGGGGCGCGGCGCTGGCTATTGCCGCGCTCTTCGCGTTGCTCGGAGTCCTGGAGAGGCCATCGACCGTCCGTGTGATTGCAACGGGTGCCTTGATCCTGCTCACGCTCCTCACCCGCGTCTCTCTCGGCTGGGGCTGCGCGATCGCCGCGATCCTGGCCGCGATCTGGTTCGCGGCCGGACGCGGCGGCGAGGGCGCTCGACGATGGTGGCTCCCGATGCTGGCCGCGGGACTTCTTCCCGTCGCACTCGGCGTCGCGGTTAATTGGATCAAGTTCGGCATGCCGTTCGGGGTCGACATGCACACGCAGGTGTTCACCAGTATCAACGCACACCGGCGTCACGTGCTGGCGTCGAACGGAGGCCGGCTGTGGACCCCCGCGTTCGCGCCGAGCACCGCATGGGCGTACTTCCGGCCCGACGGCTTACGGCTCACGGCTGTGTTCCCGTTCGTCACGCTGCCCGCCAACCCAGCGCACGGTGTCGGGGGCGAAGTGCTCGACCAGACCTATCGGACGGGCAGCGTGACGGCGGCGATGCCGCTCCTGTTCCTCCTCGGCGTGTGGGGCATGGTCACGACGTTTCGACCGCGGCCCACCGGACGCTCGAAGGCGCTCCGGATTTTGCTCGTCGGCGCGGCAGCGGGTACTGCGGCCGTCTTCCTCTGGGGCTACATCTCGTTCCGTTACACCACCGAGTTCCTACCCTTCTTTGTCGTAGCGGGAGCGGTTGGCCTGGTCGATCTCTGGCGACGCGCCGGCGGTCGAACACGCGCCGTGCGGATAGGTGCTCTGATCGCGGTCGCCGCCGTCGGAGTGTTCAGTGTGGCCGCGAATCTGCTCATCGTGAACTCGCCGACGGACCCGGTTGCCTGGCAGGGAGGCAGAGTGCGGTCGTACGTCGAGCTGCAAAAGTCCCTGAGCGACCGGACAGGCCATCCGCTCGACGACAACGTCATGCGAGGTGCGCGGCTGCCGAGACACGCACCGGCCGACCAGCTGTTCGTGGTCGGTAACTGCACCGGGCTGTACATATCCACGGGAGAAGACGAGCACAACTGGATTCCGGTCGAGTACGGCGGCGACGCCGTTACTCGATTGGCGGTCGCCTTCCACGAACAGCCGGGCCGAGGCCGGTTCCCGCTGGCGACGGTGCGCGAGAACCAGAGCAGCAACGTCTATCTCCAGACCGACGGCCACGGCCGGATGCGCTTCCGAGTCGATGATCGCTACGGCTTCCCGGGCTTTCTTGGTCGCGACCGGTCGAAATGGATGCCCGTGCGGACCGGGGAGACGTACCGGATCACGGTGATCACCGACGCCGCACTCCAGCGGTACGAGGTGAATCTGGACGACGCCGAGATGGTCAACGGGGTGATCGCGACATCCGACCGGTTGGTGGTGCCGTGGCTCCGACAACCCGAACCGGGTCGGCCTTCCCCTCCCGTGACCGTGACCGAAGCGCGGCAGCCGAAGTCGACGCTGTGCGACCGCTTGACCGGTTCGAAAGGTACGTAACCGACAACCGTCATGCGTTGGCAGCGACAGGCCTGCCACCTCACGAACCCGCCTGGTAGCCTCCAGCGCCTAGCGCTATGGGGCAGGGTGTTGCGCGTTCTGTACGAGGGGCCGACCCCGTCTCGTCGAGCATTCGGTCGAGTGTCGAGAGCGTGCTCGACCTGGCAAGTCTCGAGCGTGCGCTTCCCCAGCTGCGCGCACGCTACGCGTCTGGTTGTCCATTCCCGCACATCGTCCTCGACAATTTCCTCCTGCCCGAGGTCGTGCGACGGGCGACTGATGAATTCCCGCACGTCGACCCCGAAAGTTGGATCAACGGGCTTCACGTCAACCAACGGAAGTTCGGCAACAACCGTCCAGACACCTGGGGCCCCACGCTCCAGCGGGTTGCGGCGGAGCTCAACTCACCGAGCTTCGTCCGCTTCCTGAGCGGGCTCACGGGGATCGACCGTCTTTTCATAGACGAGTCCATGGAGGGCGGGGGCCTTCACCAGTCGTTGGCTGGTGGCTACCTCAACATCCACGCCGATTTCACGGTGCATCCTCATCACCGCCGATGGCAGCGTCGCCTCAATCTCCTTCTCTACCTGAACGACGAATGGGCGCCCGAGTACGGCGGCTGTCTGGAGTTCTGGTCGGCGGACGTGAAGCGGCGTGAAGCAGCCATCGTGCCGCGCGGCAACCGCGTCGTGATCTTCAACACCGACATGGACTCGTTCCACGGTCACCCTGATCCGCTGCGATGCCCCGATGGGACGGCGCGGCGGTCGATGGCGCTTTACTACTTCACCGAAGAGGACCATCCGCGAGTTCGATCCACGGAGTATCGAGCTCGTCCCGGCGAGGGCCCGCGCGCGGTCCTCATCTATCTGGACAAGCAGGCGTTACGGATCTACGACAGGATCAAGCGCCGGTTGCGGTTGTCCGATCACAGGGCGAGCCAATTCCTGAGGCGACTTGATCGGTTCCTACGACGCGAAGAGCGCTAGCTGGCAGCGGGGCCAGCTCGCAAGCACGATGTCTTAGGATCTCGCACCGCCATGGCTCGCGTACAGGAAGCCACGCTCGAAGCCTCTGACCTTCCCCTCGATGCGGACGGAGCGACCGTCGATGGCGCGAGTCGCCGGCGCTTCACCCTTGCGGCGCTGATCGGTTTGGCTGCGGCAGCGATTCCGTACCTGTGGGTCCTCTGGGACGGCCGTCTCGACCCACTCCACCGCCACCCGAGCGGCTTCTTCACGAACTTCTACGACCTTCAGGCGCGGGCGCTGTTCCACGGCCACTGGGACGTCCCGAAGGGAAGCCTCGGCATCGAGGGATTCGTGGTCGACGGGAAGCACTACACGTACTTCCCGCCGTTCCCGTCGTTGCTTCGCATGCCGATCCTCGCGGTGACCGACGGCCTCGACGGACGGCTGACCGCGCCGTCGATGCTGCTGGCGTGGGTAGTCACCGCGGTGTTGAGCGCGTTGTTGTTGTGGCGCCTCCGCCTCCTGCTGCGGGGTTCGGCACCTTTGGGCCGGGCCGAGGCCGTCTCCGCGGGCGTACTGCTTGGGACGCTCATGAGCGGGTCGGTGCTGCTCTATCTCGCCGCCTTGCCGTGGGTGTACCACGAGGCCTTCGCCTGGGGCGCGGCGATGACAGTCGGCGCGTTGTTCTCGTTGCTGGGCGTGCTCGAGCGACCGTCCGTCGGACGGGTGCTTGCGACGGGTGGGTTCACGTTGGGCGCGGTGCTCTCGCGAACGACGATCGGTTGGGGGTGTGTCATCGCCGTGGTCCTCGCGGCCATCTGGCTCGGCGCGGGGCGCGCCGGCACCGAGAACCGCCGGTGGTGGCTACCGGTGCTCGTCGCCGGCCTGATCCCCCTCGTCATCGGGTGCGCCGTCACGTGGGTCAAGTTCGGCAACCTCTTCATGCACCCCCTCAACGCGCAGGTCTGGACCAGGGTCAGCGCGCAGCGGCGTCGCGCGCTCGCCGCCAACGGCGGCAGCCTGCTGAACGTCCGCTTCCTGCCGAGCACGGCGTGGGCGTATTTCCGGCCCGACGGGTTGCAGCTGAGCCGGGTGTACCCGTTCATCACGCTCCCCGCGACGCCGCCGCACGCGGTGGGCGAGGTCGTGATCGACCAGACGTACCGGACCGCGAGCCTGACCGCGTCGATGCCACTGCTCTTCCTGCTCGGCGCGTGGGGCGCCGTCACCGCCTGCCTCCCGCGGCTGCCGAGTCGGGCCCGGATCATCTGGATCCCGCTCGTCGGCGCGGTGGCCGGAATCGGGGGCGTCCTCTTCTACGGCTACATCGCCGAGCGCTACCTCGGCGACTTCGTCCCCCTGCTGATCCTGGCCGGTGGGGCGGGCCTGATCGACCTGTGGCGACGCCTCGACGGCAAGAGCCGGCGTCTGCGCCTCGGCGCGCTCGCCGTCGTGATTGCGCTCGGCATCTTCGGGTTGGTTGCCAACCTCGGTGTGACGACGCAGACGCGGCATCTCGCCGCCGACGGCGACCGGGTCCGCGATTACGTCCAGCTGCAGCAATCCATCAGCGACCTCACCGGTCATCCCTTGGACGACAACGTGGTGCGAGGCACGCGGTTGCCCAAATATGCGCCCTCCGATCAGCTCTACGTCGTCGGAGATTGTTCCGGCCTCTATATCTCGACCGGGGAGCACGAGAATCCACCCTGGTTGCCGGTCGAGTTCGGCCCCGGGCTCCGCCACACGTTCGACGTCACGTATCACCAGGTGGACCGGGGCGAAATCCCACTCGTGACCGTAGGCGACAACCCGCCCGTCACCGTCTGGATGAGGGACCGCCCGGTCTTGTTCACGCGCTGGCTGAGCTTCCGCGTAGACGGTCAGTCCCGCCGCGACGTCTTCTCCCACTGGGAGTCCCTGAAGCCTGACCAGACATACCGCATCAGCGTCGTAACCGACACGGAGCTGCACCGTGTCTCCGTGTACGTGAACGGTCAGCAGTTCCTGGACGGCCCCCTTCCCGGCTCGGGATCGGTGGTGGCGCACCCGATCCCGGCTGAGCCGGGCGCGCCGTTGCCCCCCGTGACGGTCGTAGAGAAACCCGTTCCTGCGCCACGACTCTGCGAGAGTCTCATCGGCTCGAGGACGAAGTAGGTCGCCGGCAGTCGCTACGTGTTCGTGCTCTTGCAGATGGCATTGCGCGTCTCCCGCGTGGCACGAATGCCGAAATCACGGGTCAGATCGCCGCGCGCGATCAGGTCCTGGAGTAGTCCGACGGTGATCTCCGGACTCTGCTTGGTCGGTTTCGCGCGAGGATCGATCTCCCGGCCCGAACCGCAGCCCTCGTTCAACACCGTCACGGTTTCACGCACGCTTGACTTCACACTCGTGCCCCAGGACTCCTCGAACTGCCGGACAGGTCGCATCTGGTCGAGGTTCAGGACGAAGACAGCGACCAGCGCGATGCATGCGGCGAGCGTGACCCATCGACGCGCGGCAGGCGCGGCCGGGCCCAGCGCCGCGGCGATCGCGGGCAAGAACGCAACGAGCAGGAAGATGGCAACGAGTTGCAAGAAGCGAGAGCCGGAGCTCTGAAGCAACTGCGTGGGGATGAGGTATGCACGAGTCTTGGCGAGGATCGCGACGGCGAGGATCGCAGCCAGCAACCCGCCACCGAGATTCACCATGAGGCGGCGGGACACTCGATGTCGTGCGATGCCGAACGCGGCGCATGAGACGGCCAGCGCCAATGCGATGATGCCGACGACCTCGCCGCTCAGTGGAATCGTGGGCGACGAGTTCGATGACCCGCCGAGGGTCAGCTCGATGGCGCGTTTCGAGTCTCCGCCGCCCACCAATCCGCCCGCGGACAGCGTGAAGAGATGCCATGCGAACGACATCATCGTGCTCACTGACGTGTCGAGGTATCGACCGTTGTCCGCGAACGCGAACCATCCGAGGTAGGCCAGCACCGGCGGTCCGAGCGCGAGCAGTGCAAGACGTCGCGGCCACAGGAGCAACACGACGACTCCAACATACGCCGCGCCGGGCGCGCCGAGCTGGCTGTCGAAAACCCACGCCAGCAGGAGGAGGCCTGCGATCGCGATTGCGGCGCGCGTCGTCGTCTCTCCGCGGAATGCGACGAACGCAGCCGCGAAACACCCTGCGAGGGCAAGGTTGACGCCGAGTTGGAATTCCCAGTTCATGTTCTGCGAACCGGGCCCGAAGAACGTCACCAGCGTTGCCGCGAGCAGCGCGACGAGCGTGGGAAGGCCGAGCCGGTACAGAACTGCGGCGATGCTGACCTGGAGGG
>JBKOZX010000404.1:0-8028 GCA_046726115.1 Actinomycetota bacterium
GTCCTCGACGCGGTGCCCAAGCAGCTGTTCATCGGGGGCGAATGGCGGCCGGCGGCGTCGGGCAAGACGTTCGCCGTGGAGGACCCGGCGACGGGCGAACCGTTGTGCGAGGTCGCAGACGGCGACGGAACCGACGCGATCGCGGCGCTCGACAGCGCGGTGAACGCGCAGGAGGCGTGGGCGGCGCGCCCGCCTCGCGAGCGGGGCGAGATCCTGCGCCGCACCTACGAGCTCCTCACCGAGCGTGCCGACGACCTCGCGCTGCTGATGACCCTCGAGATGGGCAAGCCGGTGGACGACTCGCGCGGCGAGATCGGCTACGCAGCGGAGTTCTTCCGCTGGTTCTCCGAGGAGGCCGCGCGCATCGACGGTCGCTACACGGTCGACCCTGCCGGCCATGGGCGCCTGCTGGTCCTGCGCCAGGCGGTCGGTCCGTGCCTCCTCATCACACCGTGGAACTTCCCGACCGCGATGGGGACGCGCAAGATCGGGCCTGCGGTCGCCGCCGGGTGCACGATGGTGATCAAACCGGCCGCGCTGACGCCGCTGTCGATGCTGGCGCTCGCCCAGATCCTCACGGACGCCGGCCTCCCGCCGGGCGTGCTGAACATCGTGACGACGACGAGCGCCGGCGCGACTACCGGCCCCGTGATCGAGGACGCGCGGCTGCGCAAGCTGTCGTTCACCGGCTCGACCGAGGTCGGGCGGCAGCTGATCTCGGCGGCGGCGCCGAACGTCCTGCGGGTGTCGATGGAGCTCGGCGGTAACGCGCCGTTCCTCGTGTTCGAGGACGCCGACCTCGATGCCGCCGTCGACGGCGCGGTACTGGCCAAGATGCGCAACATCGGCGAGGCGTGCACCGCCGCCAACCGGTTCCACGTGCACGAGTCCGTCGCCGACGAGTTCGCCGCCCGCCTCGCGGAGCGGCTCGGAGGCATGCGGGTCGGGCGGGGGACCGAGCCCGGCGTCCAGGTCGGGCCGCTCGTCGAGCAGAAGGCACGCGCGAAAGTCGCCGAGCTCGTCGACGACGCGCGCGACCGGGGCGCCAAGCCGCTCGTCGGAGGCGAGCCGCTCGACGGGCCGGGGTACTTCTACGCGCCCACGGTGCTGGGAGACGTCCCGTCGGACGCACGCGTGCTGCGCGAGGAGATCTTCGGGCCCGTCGCGCCGATCACCACGTTCATGAACGACGACGAGGCGATCCGGGATGCCAACGACACCTCGTACGGCCTCGTGTCTTACGCCTTCACCCGCGACCTGAACCGGGCGTTCCGGGTGATCGAAGGGCTCGAGTCCGGGATGGTCGGCCTCAACCGCGGGCTCGTCTCGAACCCGGCGGGGCCGTTCGGGGGCGTCAAGCAGTCAGGGTTCGGCCGCGAGGGCGGCCACGAGGGCATCAACGAGTACCTCGAGGTGAAGTACGTCGCCATGGAAGTCGGCGGGTAGGTTGCCGGTCGACGCAGCGGAAGCATCCGCCGAACCAGGGTGATCGGAGGACGCGGCATGGCCGGGTCGAGCGCAACATTGCATGAATCGCCGGAGAAGCTGGGGCCCGAGAGGATCGACCGGCACCGGGCGACCGTCTCGATCATGGAGGAGCTCGAGGCCATCGACTGGTACGACCAGCGGGCCGCGGCCAGCGACGACGACGCGCTCCGGGAGATCCTCGAGCACAACCGGGACGACGAGAAAGAGCACGCGGCGATGGCCCTCGAATGGTTGCGCCGCCACGACCCCGCCCTGGACGAGCAGCTACGCAAGTACCTGTTCACCGAGGGTTCGATCACGGCGGAGGAAGACGCGCCCGAAGCGGGCGGCGACCTCGGCTCCGGCTCGCTCGAAATAGGAAGCTTGCGCGAGGGGGTGTCCTCGTGAACCATCTGCTGCGTGATCTCGCGCCGGTATCGGGCGACGCCTGGTCCGCGATCGAGGAGGAAGCGTCACGCACGCTGCGGCACTTCCTTGCCGCCCGCAAGCTGGTCGACTTCTCGGGACCGCACGGCTGGGGCCACTCGGCGGAGACGCTCGGCCGCGTCGACGCGCTGGGCGCGTCCCCGACGGACGGTGTGGACGCCGCGATCCGGCGACTGCAGCCCCTCGCCGAGCTGCGCACGCCGTTCGAGCTGTCGCGCCGCGAGCTCGGAGCCATCGACCGGGGCTCCCGCGACTACGACCTGCAGGCGGTGATCGATGCCGCGCAACGCGCCGCGACCGCGGAGGACACCGCCGTATTCCACGGCTACGACGCCGCCGGCATCGCCGGCATCGACACCGCGACGCCCCACGAGCCCTTGAGCATCCGCGACGACTACAACGACTATCCCGGCACCGTGGCGCGCGCCGTCGCCCGGCTTCAAGCGGCCGGCATCGGCGAGCCGTTCGCGATCGCGCTCGGCCCCCGCTGCTACCGCGGGGTCATCGAGACCACGGAGCACGGTGGGTACCCGGTCCTCGAGCACATCCGCCTCATCCTCGGCGGCCCCGTCGTGTGGGCCCCGGCGGTGAACGGCGCGATCATCGTGAGTCTGCGGGGTGGCGACTTCCAGCTCACGTGCGGCGAGGACTTCTCGATCGGGTACCTCGACCACGACGCCGACAGCGTGCGCCTGTACCTCGAGGAGAGTATGACGTTCCATGCGCTCAGCCCGGAGGCCGGCATCGCGCTGACGTACGGCGACTGAAATTCAGGGGATCGCGGGGCTCGCGCCGGCGCTGCCCGCATGAACGCGGGGTATCGTGCGAAGCATGTTGCGACGCGCAGTGCGGGTGGGCGTGTACGTCCTCATCGGGTTCGTGATCGGCTCGCTGATCCTCGGCACGCTCAAGGGCAACCCGTTCCTCGGGAACATCGTGTACGGGCTGTGGACGGGTGCCATCGCGGGCGTGATCGTCGGTTTCCTGTTCTTCGGAGTGCTGGCGGCCCGGAGTCGCCAGTAGCGGCGGAGCTCACGCCGGCTCAGCCGAGCGGGCGCGGATCGGCCTCCTGGACGGAGTGGATCACGTCGTCGCCGATCGGCAACGGCGCGCAGCCGTGATTGTGTTCGCACACACCGTCGAAGCGCGCCGTGGCGGCCTGGTGACAGCTTGCACAGTTGCCGCCGAAGCGGTTGACGACTTCAGTCGTGCCCCGGTTCTGGATGACCGTGCCGTCGGCCGAGACGGACAGGAAGAAGAACTCCCAGTCTCTCGTCCGCGGGCTGAAGCCCTTCTCGCGCTTCACCATCGCCTCCTGCGGGACGAGCTGGATGATCGTGCCGACGGGGTACACGCCGCCTTTGGGTGAGTTCGCGACCGCGACCGCTTCATTGAGATGCCCGAGACGGTTGTCGATGTAGAAGCCGCGCACCTTCGTCATAGTGTGCAGGTTCCGGAAGTCGGTGGCCTGCGCCATGAAGTCCCGACGAGACTTCCGCGGCGGCTTGGTGGCCGGGCCGGACGCCCCGCCGCTGCATGCGGCGAGCGTGGCGGTGATCGCAACGGCGATCACGACGGCGGGCGCCAATGTCATCAGGGCACGCCGGATCGAGCTCGTCACTGGTCGTCCCCCCGGGGCGGGCTTCCCAGGTACCTACGGTCACGGGCCGCGACGGGATTGTCGGCGTCGTCGTTAGGAGTCGCCGGGGGAGAGGAATGGGCGGAACCGGTCGAGGAGGCCGTCGACGCCGGCGCCGTGGAGTGTCATCCCGCCGTCGACCACGAGGTTCTGACCCGTCATGAACCGGGCGAGGTCCGAGCACAGGAACACCACGACGTCGGCGATGTCTTCGGGCGCGCCGATCCGCCGGAGCGGCGTCTTCGCCTCCATGTGCTCGACCATGCCCTCGAAGCCGAGGAGCATGTCCGTCAAGCCGGTGTGGATCATGCCCGGGGAAACCGAGTTGACGCGGATCGTGGGCGCGTACTCGTGGGCCGCGCTCGCGGTCAGGGCGACCACGCCCGCCTTCGCGGCCGAGTAGGGCGCCTCGCCCGCCGACGGGCGCGTCCCGCTGATCGACGCGGTGCTCACGATGCTGCCGCCGCCTCCGGCAAGGAGATGCGGCGCGGTGGCTTTGATGCCGTGGAAGACGCCGCCCAGGTTGAGCCCGACGACCCGCTCCCACTCCTCGATCGGCCAGTCGTGCACCTGCGCCATGCTGCTCGCGCCCGCGTTGTTGAACACCGTGCTCAGACCCCCGAGCTTGGCGGCCGCGTCGTCGGCGGCGGCGCGGAACGCGTCGTAGTCGGTGACGTCGACGGCGTACGCGAGCCCGTCGATCTCCTTCGCGACCCGCTCCGCCGCGTCACCGTCGACGTCGACGACCGCGACGCGGGCGCCCTCGGTGGTCATGCGACGGCACGTGGCCCGCCCGATGCCGGAGCCTCCGCCGGTCACGATGGCCCGCTGCCCGTCGAGCAGATCCATGCACGCCTCCTAAGGGGGATCCGCATCGTAGCTACTGCGTTGTGGCAGACAACGCAGGAAGGTACGCGCCGCGCTCTGGCGTCGGCGGTCGACCAAGATGGCCCGCGATGTGGAAAGCGACGCTGAAGGGCATCATCGCCCGCAAGCTCCGGCTGGCGCTCACGACGCTCGCCGTGCTTCTGGGCGTGGCGTTCGTCAGCGGCACCTTCGTGCTCACCGACACGCTGCAACAGTCCTTCAACGAGATCTTCCAGCGGACGGTGACCGACGTCGACCTTGTTGTCCGGGCTCGCGATCCGTACACGGGAGGTGGGTCGCAGCGCACACGCATTCCCGACACCGCGCTCGCCCAGGTGCGGACCGCCGGCGGCGTCGCGACCGCCGACGGCACGGCATTCGGGTACGCGCAGTTCGTCGATCGCCACGGGCACTCGATCCAGAACGGGCTCGCACCGACAATCGGCCTGACATGGCCGGAGTCCGGCACGGGGCCGCTCGAACTCGTCGACGACGGGATAAGCCGCCCGCCACGCGGCCCTCGCGAGGTGCTCATCGACGCCGGCACCGCCCGTGAACATCACCTCGCGGTCGGCGATCACGTTCGCGTCCTGCTCCAGGGCCCGGCCGAGCGGTTCACGATCGTGGGCCTGTTCGGCCTCAAGGGCCAGTCGGACCTCGGCGGCGTCACCGTCGCGGCGTTCGATCTCTCCACATCCGAGCGCGTGCTCGCGTCGCCGGGAGTGATCGATGCGATCTACGTGACCACCGACCCGGGCGCGTCGCAGAGTGCGACCTCGCACAACATCGCCGTCGCGCTCGGCCCCGCGTACGAGGTCGACCCGGCTGCGAAGCTGGCGGAGGAGCGCGCGGAACCGGTTCGACAGGGAGTCGGCAATCTGCGCAACGCGCTCGCAGGATTCGCGGCCGTCGGCCTGGTCGTCGGCTCGTTCATCATCTTCAACACGTTCGCGATCCTCGTCGCGCAACGCACCCGCGAGCTCGGAATGTTGCGCGCTCTCGGCGCCAGCAGAGCTCAGGTGCTGGGGTCCGTCGTCGCCGAGGCCGCCATCATCGGGACGGTTGCCGCAGGCATCGGCCTCGCGGCCGGGGTCGGGCTCGCGCGCATACTGCTGCGCGTCGTCGGCTTCGCCCGCCTTGGACTCGGCGCGCCCGCGTCCGGAGCGGTCGTGCTCGGTCGGACCGTGATCGCGGCGCTGATCGTCGGCCTCGTCGTCACGGTGGCCTCGGCGATCATCCCGGCGGTGCGCGCGGCGAGGACCTCGCCGGTGGCGGCAATCAACGAGCTGCCGGGCACCGGGCCCGCGCGGCTGGCCCGCCGGGCTGTGCTCGGTGTGCTCGTCGCGATCGCGGGCCTCATCGTCCTCGCGCTGGGCCTCCGGATCGATCCCGCCGATCTGGTGCAGCGCGTCCAGGTCGTTGCCGTTGGGGCACTGCTCGCGTTCTTCGGCGTGGTGATGCTCGTGGCGACGTTCGCGCGCCCGATGTCGAGGGTCATCGGCTGGGTGCTGTCCCGCCGCAGCGTGACCGGCCGCCTCGCGCAGGGCAACGCCATGCGGAACCCGCGCCGGACTGCGGCAACCGCGTCCGCGCTCGTCGTCGGACTGAGCCTCGTGTGCCTGGTTGCAATCCTTGCCGCGTCGGTGAAGTCGTCGATTCGCGTCGGCGTGCGCAATGGAGTCCGCGCCGACTACGTGATCAGCGCCAACGAGCTCACGCCGTTCTCTCCCCAGGTGGCCACGCGGATCGCCGCGCTTCCCGCCGTGCAGGCGACGACCGGCCTGCGGCTGGGCCGCGTGCGAGTCGACAACCGTCAGCAGCTGCTCATGGCCGTCGACCCCGCCGTGCTCGGGCAGGTCCTCGCCCTCGACATCCGCGCCGGCGGGGTCGACGGGCTCACGCGGGGCGGCATCCTGCTCGCCCAGGACGAGGCGGACCGCTATCACGTCGGCCCCCGTGACCGCCTCACGATCACGTTCCCACAGACCGGTCCGGCGGAGGTGCCGGTCGCCGGGGTGTACGCGCGCAAGCAGTTCACGGGTGGCTTCCCGGTACCGCTCGGGGTCCTCTCGATCAGGAGCGAGGAGGCGAACTTCGGCGGGACACAGCAGGACACCCTCGTCTACGTGAAGGCGAAGCCAGGCCAGACCGCCGCCGCGCGCACCCAGATCGAGCAGGCCCTCGGCAACAGCTTCCCGAACGTCGTCGTCAACACGCGGCACCAGTTCGAGGACATGCAGGAAGGGACCGTCGACCAGTTCGTCGCGGTGCTGGTCGCGCTGCTGATCCTGTCGGAGATCATCGCCGTACTCGGGATCATCAACACCCTGCTCCTGTCCGTGTACGAGCGGACGCGCGAACTGGGGCTCCTACGAATCGTCGGCATGTCTCGTCGGCAGGTCCGGCGGATGGTGCGCGGGGAGTCGGTCATCATCGCCGTTATCGGCGGCATCGTGGGTCTTGGCGTCGGCATCTTCTGGGGATGGGCGTTCACGACCGCGCTGCGCGAGCAGGGCCTCGACCAGTTCGACGTGCCCCCGCTCCAGGTCGCCGCGTTCCTCGTGTTCTCGGTGATCGCCGGCACCCTCGCCGCGCTCCTACCGGCGTGGCGCGCCTCTCGCCTCGACGTGCTCGAAGCCATCGCCGAGGGAGCGACAACTACCCGACGAAAGTTCAGGGGGCGTCGACGTCGACCGGCGTCTCGTCCGCGGCGTGGGGGCGGCGCCCGACGAACTCGATCGCGGCGAGGTACACGAGCAACAACAGCGCGAGCACGAGGATCGTGAGCGGACGCGGCTGGTCCCAGGCGAACAGGATCAGGAACGCGAGGGCCACGCCGGCGACGCGCAGTGCCCCCTTGTGTGCGCCGACCCACGCGCCGACGGGTCCCGGCTCCCAGCCCGGCTGGTCGGCTCGGCCCCCGATGCCACCGATGACCCGACGCGCGCCCTCACGGGTGCGTACCGCGAGCCGCGACGGTCCGCTCAGAAACGCGGCGAGGGCGACGACGAGGCCCAGCACGGCGATGGTTCGGATGCCGTCGCGGAGGAGGTTGGTCAGGATGTCGAAGGCGGCGGCGGCGGAGTCTCGCGGGTGCTTCGGTCCCGTCACCGCGTTGAGGTAGGCGGATCTCGCCAGTGCGATCGCAGCGGCCATGACGGCCATCGCGACGACGACGCCCAGGCCCCAGCGCATGAGTGAGCGCCGCCGATTGCCGGAAAGGAGGAGCGCGATCGCGAGCAGTACGAAGACGAGGACGACGAGCACGATGCGCAGCCGGTCCAGCAGGTGCACGGCACTGCGGGCCTTCTCGAGCTGCTTTGCGTCGAACAGCTCGACTTGGAGGTTCTTCTCGCTGGCGTTCTGCAAGACGGAATCGAAGACTGTGACTCCCTGGTCGTCAAGGCGCTTGATCACCGTCTGGATGATCGGCGTCAGGTCGAGGACGACCTTGTCGTTCTTGATCGAGACGGTCTTGCCCTCGCCGGTCAGGGCCTTGACGACGGCCGCGTGGGCGCGCCGGTTTGCATTGCGCCACACAGTCTGGAACTGATCGCTGGCGAGGGCGCGGGTCGCGGCCTGGCGCGTGAACGTCTGGACGCCCGAGG